>JBFWPD010000125.1:0-9203 GCA_050250175.1 Vicinamibacterales bacterium | reverse complement strand
CGGCAGAAGCAACCCCTGCCTCCCGCGCGCCGCACTGGCGATCCCCCCCGCGTTTCGCGTAGCCCTCGCCGACCCGGTGGGCGGGAGCGGCGGGAGGGCCGGGATGGGCTGGATGGGGTGGGAGAGGGCAGAACCCTTCGTCCTGCCTTCCCGCCCCTCCTGCCCCCCTGGCCGTCCCGCCCTCCTGCCCTTGATAGACTCGCACCATGGCGCAGACCTCTTCGTTCAACGGCCGTCGTCGCGTTCCGCCACCCGTGAATGAGCCCATCAAGTCGTACGCGCCTGGTTCGTCTGAACGCGCGTCGCTCAAAGCGCGTCTCGCCGCAATGTCGGCCGAGCAGATCGAGATTCCGCTCGTCATCGGCGGCCGGCGCGTGACGACAGGCAGCACGGCACACGCGGTCATGCCTCACGACCATCGTCATGTGCTGGGAACGTGGCACAAGGCGTCACCGGCGCTCGTGACGGAAGCCATCGAGGCGGCTCGCGCCGCGCACAAGGAATGGTCGCGATGGCCGTTCGAGGATCGCGCCGCCGTGCTGCTGAAAGCTGCGGAGCTCCTCACGACATCGTGGCGGGACACGATCAACGGCGCGACGATGCTCGGGCAGTCGAAGACGGTGTTCCAGGCCGAAATCGACGCCGCGTGCGAGATCATCGACTTCTGGCGCTTCAACGTCCATTACGCGCAGGAGCTGCTCTCGGAGCAACCCCTGAGCGATCACACGATGTGGAACCAGGTCGAGTACCGCCCCCTCGAGGGGTTCGTCTACGCGGTCACGCCCTTCAACTTCACCTCGATTGCGGCGAACCTTCCGACTGCTCCTGCGCTGATGGGCAACACGGTCGTCTGGAAGCCGGCCTCGAGCGCGATGTTCTCGGCGCACTACCTGATGCGGCTTCTCGAAGACGCAGGCATGCCGCCCGGAGTCATCAACATGGTGGCCGGGGATCCGGCCGAGATTTCCAGAGTCGTTCTGGAACACCCGGAGCTGGGGGGCGTGCACTTCACCGGCAGCACCGCCGTGTTCCAGGACATGTGGCGAACCATCGGCACGTCCATCGCAACCTACAGGTCCTACCCGCGCATCGTGGGCGAAACGGGAGGGAAGGATTTCATCGTTGCGCATCCGTCGGCTGATCGAGAGGCGCTTGCCACGGCGATCGTGCGAGGAGGCTTCGAGTTCCAGGGACAGAAGTGCTCGGCGGCAAGCCGCGTCTACATTCCCCGCTCGATGTGGCCGGAGTTGAAAGATCGCCTCGTGTCGCTCATCGGCGGCATCACGATGGGCGACGTCAGCGACTTCCGCAACTTCATGGGCGCGGTGATCGACGAGCGCGCGTTCCGGAAGATCGTCGGCTACGTCGACGCTGCAAAGCAGTCAGCACAGATCGTTGCCGGCGGTGGCTCCGACATGAGCACGGGCTACTTCATCCAACCCACGCTGGTTGAGACGACCGATCCAGCCTACCGGCTCCTCCGCGAGGAGATCTTCGGACCGGTCGTGACGACATACGTGTACGAAGACAGCAGGTGGGACGAGATCCTTCAGCTCGTGGACACCACGTCCCCCTACGCGCTGACGGGGGCCGTCTTCTCGCAGGATCGCCGCGCCGTCAGGCAGGCGGCATCGGCACTTCGTCATTCCGCGGGCAACTTCTACGTCAACGACAAGCCCACGGGTGCGGTCGTCGGGCAGCAGCCTTTCGGAGGTGCGAGAGCGTCCGGCACCAACGACAAGGCCGGATCGAAGCTGAACCTCGTCCGGTGGGTCAGCGCCCGGCTGGTGAAGGAGACGTTCAACCCGCCGAGAGACTACCGTTATCCGTTCATGGGTGATCGCTGATCGGTCAGACGCGCGGCGGTTGCGTCTTTCGCGCAGGGTTGAAGAACGGCGTGCGAACGACCGTCGCCGGTGCCCGGTGGCGTACGGCTTCCACGGTCACCTCGATCTCGACGGCTGATCCAACAGCGTAGTGCGGCGCCTCGATCGTCGCCAGAGCAATGAGCTTCTTCAGCGTCGGCGACCAGGTCGTCGTCGTCGCACGGCCCACCTGACGCCCGCGGCGATAGACAGGGACAGCAACACGCGAGGCGGTTGACGGCAACTGGGGTGGCATCCCTCGTTCCTGATACAGGCGTTCGACGGCCGGCCAGTCGATGTCCAGGCCGACAACCCGCTTCGCGGATCCCTCGCGTTTCTCGTCCGCGAGCGCGCGCTTCCCGACGAAGGTTGCCTTCTCGATCGTTACCAGGCGGTCGAGTCCCATCTCGAACGGCGTGTAGCGCTGTTCCTCGGTGAGCGCCTTGATGCTGCTGTGAAAATCGACGTCGATCAGAAGCAAACCGGCTTCGACCCTGGCGACATCGAGCGCCAGCATGCCGACGGGACGCATTCCGAAGTCGTCGCCTGTCTGCATCAGCGCATCCCATACCTCGATAGCCCGATCCCACGGAATCCAGACTTCATAGCCCAGATCGCCCGTGTAGCCCGTCCGCGAGATTTCGACCGGCACACCGCGAATGGTCGACGGAATCATCCTGAAGTATTTCAGGCTGTCGAGCCCTTCGACTCCAACCGCCGCGAGGATCGCCGCCGATGTCGGACCCTGCAGGGCCAGAGCGGCGATCTGATCGGAGATGTCCTCCACCTCTACGCGTAAACCGCGAGCGTTCGTGACGAACCAGCGGAGGTTCGGATCCGCAGCCGTCCATCGGAATGTCGTCTCATCGATCCGTGTCACGGTCCCATCGTCGATGACGTTGCCACGCTCATCGCACCATGGGGTGTAGTAGACCTGGCCCGCCGACATCGCGCGCGCATCGCGCGTGATCAACCGGTCGACGAGGTCAACGGCGTCCGGACCACGCAGCCGGTACTTGAAGAGTGGAGAGACATCGATCAGCGCCGCCGCATTCCGTATCGCGTTGTACTCGTGCTCGTGATGTGTCTCGTAGGCGCTCACGGCGTAGTAGCCCGACCATTCGCGGAAGCTCAGGCTCTCGCAGAGCGCCAGCATCCGCGCGTGCAACGCCGTTCCAATGGGCATACCGCCGGATTATATGCAGCGTGGACACCCGGCCGACGGTGTGTCACCCTTCAGCCTTCAACGCCGGAGCGCCGCCGCTGACACCAACCACCAGCCTCCAATCTTCAATCTTCAACCTTCAATCTTAAATAGAACGGTGTTTCGCTACGACGCGATCGTCATCGGCGCAGGTCACAACGGACTGACCGCAGCCGCCTACCTGGCCAGGGCAGGCAGGAAGGTGCTCGTGCTCGAGCGTCGTCATCTCGTCGGAGGCGCCGCGGTTACAGAGGAGGTCTTTCCCGGCTTTCGCTTCTCGGTGTGCTCGTATGTCGTCTCCCTGCTCCGGCCCGAAATCATCCGAGAGCTCGAGCTGCCACGGCATGGCTTGGAGATACTTCCGCTCGACGGCACGTTTACGCCGATCCCGGACGGAGATTACCTGTGGCGCGTCAACGACCATGCGGTCACGCGTCGTGAGATCGCGCGGCACTCGAAGCTCGACGCCGAGGCATACGACGAGTACGGCCGCGCGATGGTCGAAATGGCCAGGTTCGTCAAACCCCTGCTCGATCAGACCCCACCCGATCCCCTGACGCGCCACCCCAGGGAGCTGCTCTCGCTGCTCGGTCTCGCGAGACGCTTCCGCACGCTTCACCATGAGAACCGCATCAATCAGCTGCAGCTCATGACGATGAGCGCAGCAGACTTTCTCGATCAATGGTTCGAGACCGACGTTCTCAAGGCGACGATGTCGGCGTCTGGAATCATCGGGACGTTCCTCGGCGTGCGCTCTCCAGGCACTGCCTACGTCCTCCTGCATCACTACATGGGAGAGATCGACGGCGCCTTCAGATCGTGGGGCTTCGCAAGGGGAGGCACCGGAGCGATCTCGGAGGCGATCGCGGGAGCAGCGAGACAGGCTGGCGTTGAGATCCGTACAAGCGCGGCTGCATCACGAATTCGACTGAATCAGGGCCGCGCGACCGGAGTCGTGCTGGCAAACGGGGACGAACTGACCGCTGATCTGGTGCTGTCGAGCGTCGATCCGCGGCTCACGTTCCTGACGCTGGTTGGAGAGCGTGAGCTGCCCTCGGACTTCGTGAGCGAAGTGAGGCGCTACAGGTTCCGCGGGTCCTCCGGCAAGGTCAACTTTGCGCTCGACGCACTCCCGGATTTCCGATCGCTGCCTGGCCCCGGGCGTCACCTCCGCGGCGCCATCTCGATTTCTCCGAGTGTCGACTACATGGAGCGCGCCTACGACCAGGCCAAGTACGGCGAGTTCTCGGCCAGACCGTACATCGACATGGTCATTCCAACTCTGACCGACCCGTCGCTCGCACCGCCCGGCAAGCACGTGATGTCCTGCTTCGTGCAGTACGCGCCATACCACCTGGCGTCAGGGACCTGGGACGAGCAGCGCGACGCGTTCGGCGATGCGGTGGTCGACACCATCACAGAGCACGCCCCGAACTTCCGGGACATCATCCTGCACCGCCAGGTCGTCACGCCTCTCGATCTCGAGCGGGAATGGGCCCTCAGCGAGGGAAACATCTTCCAGGGCGAGCTCGCGCTCGAGCAGTTGTTCTTCCTTCGTCCGGTTCCTGGCTGGGCGCAATATCAGACGCCAATCCGCAATCTCTGGCTGTGCGGATCGGCCGCGCATCCCGGTGGCGGGATCATGGGCGCGCCTGGCCGGAATGCAGCGAGACGAATCCTGGGGAAAGAGTGAGGGATGTCGCGATACGACGCTCTCATCATCGGCGCTGGACACAACGGCCTCGTAGCCGCAGCAGTTCTCGCGCGTGCGGGCCTGCGCACGCTGGTCGTCGAGGCGGCGGCTCATGTCGGGGGCTGTTCGATCACTTCGGAGCTCGCACCCGGCTACAGGTGCCCGACACTCGCACATCGCGGGGCGCTGGCGCCGGAGATCATCGCTCTCCTCGAGCTCGAATCGCAGGGCCTGAGTCCGGTCCGATCCGAGGTTCGAACCTGCGCGCTCAGCGGCACCGGGCGCTCGCTCGCGATCTGGGTCGACCACAACAGGACTGCGAACGAGATCGGAGCATTCTCGACGGCCGACGCCGCCCGCTACCCCGCCTTTATCGAGAGCGTCGGCTCGATCGCAGGCGTCCTGCGCGATCTGCTGTCGGCCCCGACTCCCGACATGGAGGAGACATCGGCGCGAGATCTCATCAGCCTGCTGAGGACTGCGCGCCGGTTCAGAGCGCTCGGGTCAACAGACGCCTATCGCCTGTTGCGCTGGCTTCCGATGCCAATCGCGGACTTCGCCAGCGAGTGGTTCGAGTCAGCGCCGCTCGGTGCGCTCATTGCCGCCGACGGAGTCCTCGGAGCATTCCTTGGACCGCGATCCGCTGGAAGCACCGCACAGTTCCTCCTGCGAGCGACGACTGACGCCATTCCGATCGCGCCTGGATGGACAGCACGCGGAGGCCCCGGAGCATTGACGGCAGCACTCGCCGCGGCGGCACAGAAGGCCGGCGCTGCGATCCGCACGCACGCCAGGGTCCAGCGAATCCTCGTGAACGGACACGGCGCCGAGGGCGTCACGCTCGACGACGGTGAACAGATCCTCGCAGAGATTGTGGTGTCATCGCTCGACCCTCGTGCGACTCTCCTGGGACTCATTGAGCCGGCGCATCTCCCGCCGACATTCGAGCGCCGGGCGAGACACATCCGGATGCGCGGGACGCTCGCCAAGGTCAACTACGCAGTTTCAAGCGCTCCAGACTTTCTCGACCTGCGCTCACGACCCCACGATGAACGCCGGGCGGTTCTGGCCGGGTGCCTCAGGCTCGCTCCGCACATGGACGCGATCGAGCGGGCCTTCGACTCTGCCAAGTACGGAAGGACCTCACAGGATCCGTTCATCGAGTTGACGGTGCCTTCGGTCCATGACGATTCCCTTGCACCCCAGGGACAGCATGTCCTCTCCGCCTACGTGCAGTTCACGCCGTACACTCTTCGTGGACGCACGTGGGACGACGAGCGTGAACGTCTTGGCGACCTGGCCACGACGGCGATCGAGCGGTACGCGCCTGGCTTCGCCAGCTCGGTCATCGCCCGGCAAGTGATTACGCCGCTCGACCTCGAGAGGAATCATGGCCTGACGGGGGGTCAGATCTTTCAGGGCGAGATCGCGCTCGATCAGCTGTTCGTGACCCGGCCCCTTCTCGGGTGGTCACGCTATCGAACGCCTGTCTCCCACCTGTTCCTCTGCGGCGCGGGCGTCCATCCGGGAATCGGCATCGACGGCCGATCCGGTCTCTTCGCGGCCCGAGAGATTCTCCGCGCCCGCGCGCGCTGAAGACACATGCAGAGAGAAGACACATTCAGAGATACGGCGGACCGCTGAGCTGGTCCGTACCGTCGAGGTGCGTTCGAGGACGTCGAGTATTAGGATCGAGCGCAAGTCTCGATCAGCTCACCTACTCGGCGAGGACTTATCCTGCCCAGCCCATTCACGACTGCGTTCTGGACCGCTTTCCTCGGTAAGCTTCCGTCCAGCCTTGCCGCAGTCCCGGTAGTAGTCGCGCTGACGCTCTTTGTGAGCTGGCCGCAGATCACTCATCTCTCGACAGCGGTCGCGAGTCACTTCGATCCGTACTTCAGCATGTGGCGTCTGGCCTGGATCGCCCACGCCCTCGGAAACAGTCCACTCGGTCTGTTCGACGCGAATGTCTTCTACCCCGCGCCTCGCACGCTCGCGATGTCGGACGCGACGATGCTGCAGGGACTCGTCGCGGCTCCGCTTCTCTGGGCAGACCTCTCCCCTGTCGTCGTCTACAACCTCCTGCTCCTCGGCGGGATGGCGGGATCAGGCCTCGCGATGTTCGTGCTGGCGCGTTCCGTGACCGGCTCCAATGGACCCGCATTCGTTGCGGCCGCGATCTTCACGATGGGTCCGTATCGCATCGAACACTTCATGCACCTCGAGCTGCAGTGGGCGATGTGGATGCCTTTGGCACTCTGGGCGATGCACCAGGCGATCGATCGTGGGTCGTGGCGCTTCGGACTGCTTGTCGGCCTGTTCCTCTGGCTGCAGATCCTTTCGTCGGTGTACTACGGAATGTTTCTCGCCATTGCGCTGGCGGTCTTTGCCCCGGCCATGCTCTTCCGGCGGTCAGCGGCGCAGGTCACCAGAAGCGCAGGCGTCCTACTCCTCGGCGCGGTTTCCGCTGCGGTGCTCACGGCCCCCTACGCCATCCCGTACCTGAAGAACGCACAGGCGCTGGGCAACAGGCCGGTCACAGAGATGCTGACGTACAGCGCCCGGCCGATCAGCTATCTGGCGAGCCCGCCACAGAACTGGTTGTGGGGATGGACCGCGGATTGGGGTGGGCCCGAGCTGCATCTGTTTCCTGGAGCGATCGCCGTCGTACTGGCTATCGCTGCTGCATGGCACCCCTCACGCCGCGTCGTCGTCGCCTATGCACTCGTGGCAATCGCAGGCATCGAGCTTTCGTTCGGTCCCCACGGAATGCTTTACGGCTGGCTCCTCGACAACGTCAGCGTGCTGCACGGCCTGCGCTCGCCCTCTCGCTTCGGGATCGTCGTTCTTTGCGCAATCGCGCTGCTGGCAGCGCTCGGCACGCAGGTCGTGCAGCAGCGGTTCGCCCGCCGCAGTCCGCGTCAGGCCTTTGCATTCGCGGCGTCGGTGCTCGCCATGCTCTCGGTCGAGTATGCAAACACGGGGATGACGCTCGCCCTCGTCGCTCCGGACCCACCCATCAACCGGAACGTCTACGCCACGCTCCGCTCCCTCGGTCCGGGCGTCGTCCTGGAGCTGCCTCAGCCTCGTCCGGATCGGCTTCCCGGCTACGACCCCTGGTACGCCTACTGGTCGCACTCTCACTGGTATCCACTCGTCAACGGATACAGCGGGTACTACCCGTCTGAGTACGGTGAAACGCTCGAGCACACGGCGCGCTTTCCCGATCGGCACTCCATCGGCTATCTCAGACACCTCGGCGTCCGTTACGTGCTGGTCCACAGAGAGCACTTCGAGGACGACGAGGAGTTCATGGAGCTCGTGATGGAGATGTCGAACCGTCCCGAGATGCGGCGGTTCGGGAAGTTTCAGGCGCCGCACGGGGACGTGGAGCTCTTCCTGCTGACTGCCCGCACTGACCCCTAGATCAGGGGCACCAGACCAGCGCGAGCACCGTCGTCTGAACGTCGGACCTGCGCGGCTGAACGACGAGCCGCTCGAGTGTCTCAGTGGACGCGTCCGTGGCCCGCTCGAGTTCCGCCGTCTCTTCACGGAATCGGTCTTCGAGCCGGCGCTGATCTTCCTCGACTGCTTCCAGAGTTTCGCGCGCCCTGTCCACATCCCGGGATGCCTTCATCGCGCGGCCCGCGCCACGCACAGCGGTGGTCGCCCGGCCTACGGTACCGGTGCCGATACGCCTGCCGAGCAGGGCGCCAAAGACGGTCGCGCCAAACGAGATCGCCGTCTGCATCTTCTCGCTCGACGCCTGTTCGCTTTCTCGAGCGACCGCCTGTCTGGCGCGCAGGAACTTGTCCTCCAGAGCCGCCTGCTTCGGCGCGTATTTCCTGCGAAGCGCATCGAGGCGCTGATCGCGCGCCTCGCGCGCCGACTGGTTCAGCCGCGATCGGAAGTCGCGCTCGGACTCGCCTGGCTCCGAGACCAGACCGGTCGAGGGACTTCGCCAGAGCTCCAGCGTCATGTTTGTGCCAAGCCATGACTTCCACTGGCGGGTCCAACCAGCGTAGCTGGCCGCTTTGGCGGCCGCTGGTGGCAGCGGCTCGTAGTGACCCTCCGTTGGCGCCTGGGAGATCAGCGCATCCGGCATCAGATCGGTCGGCGCGGACGCACTCCAATCAACGGGCACCATGCCGTCACCAATCGACGCGATGCGTGTCACGACGCGACTCGCGTCTACCTTGTTCTTCCGATCGACAAAGCGAACCGTCGCCGCTGCGTAGATGAAGGGCCGCCAGGACGCGTTGTCCGCGGCAGACGGTGCAAAGAACTGCGGGATGCCCGGCGCCACAACCGGCCGCTCGCCTGACGTGCGGCTGCTTCGATCGCCAGCGGAATCGCTCGTCGCGCGACCGCCGGTTCCTGCCGGTTCCTGCCCGGTTGCCTGCTGCCTGTCTGTTTCCTGCGCCCTTGCGGACGCCGGCTT
>JBFWPD010000124.1:0-9258 GCA_050250175.1 Vicinamibacterales bacterium | reverse complement strand
GTAAGGGTCGGCAGACCCAGGCGCCCCCGCAACAGGTGATCCGTTGCGGATTGAAGGGCCTGCTGGTAGCGGCTCTCGCCCATCGCCGATCGGAACGGCTGGAGCTCGACGGCGGCCTCCTCTTGCAGTCGCTGCTGGGTCTCCAGGGACAGCGACTGCCTGGCCAGGGCGAGAAGATCGCGATCGATCGCCGACAACCTCTCGAGCAGAGCGGTCCGGACGTCGCCGCGCACACCGCCTCGCGACGCTCGCGCCATCTCGAGCTCCTGCCCGAGTCGATCGATAAGCTCGTCGAGCTCGTCCGCAGAGACGTCAAGCCTGCCCGTCGCGCGCGCGTCGGTCAGTCGGAGCAATGCACGCTCCAGATGCGCCGGCACGGACTTGCTGCCGCCAGGCCTTGGCAGCTCCCCTCCGTGGTCGCCGAGCGCGAGCCCGTCAGCTGGCTGGTGGTTCTCAATCGCTCCGGCCGGAAGCCCGAGTGCCCTTCGCCATTCGTCGAAAGCGTCGAGGACATCGGCCTCGCAGAAGTCGATGCGGACCGGCCGCCGGCGCGCGCCCTTGCGATAGTAGCGTTCGAACTACCGATCAATTCCCTGGCACGCAATCGAGAGCGGAACGCCAGTCACGGCCCACTGCGACACCAGCTCGAACGAAGGCCCCACGACTCGAATGAGGTGTCCATCGTTCTTGCGGCACAGATAGGCTTCGATCTCGCGGCAGTAGTCGGCAGGACCCAACGCAGGCTCAATCTCCAATCTTCAATCTCAAATCTTCAGTGTCATGTTTCGCTCCCAGACGATCCGCATTCCCTGCAGGGTCAGGTCCGGGTGGGTGTGGTCGATGAGCGTCGTCTCGGGGGCGATCAGAGGGGCGAGGCCCCCTGTGGCGACACAGATTGCCTTCCCTCCGAGCTCAGCCCGCATGCGGGTGATGATCCCTTCGACCATGCCGAGGTAGCCGTAGAAGAGCCCGGCTTCGATGCCACTGACAGTGGTCCGGCCGATCACACTCGCCGGCTTCCGAATCTCGACGAGCGGAAGCAGCGCCGTGCGTTGAGACAACGCATCCGCGAGAATCGACACACCCGCAGAGATCGTTCCTCCGAGATATTCTCCCGCCGCCGACACCGCATCGATCTTCGTGGCCGTCCCGAAGTCGCACACGATCAGGGGAAGCCCGGCCTGCTCACCAAACATTGCGTATGCGCCAACCGCGGTGACCAGGCGATCGGCGCCGAGATCAGCGGGGCGCTCGTATCTGATCGGCATGCCGCCGTTGACCGCCGGCTCGACGAGAAGAGCGTCGCGATCGAAGAGGTGCCTCACCATCCCGATCGCCGGTCCGGTCTGCGAAGGTACGACGGAGCTGACGACAGCACCTTCGATGGCGCTCTTCTTCATGCCGTCTTTCACGAAGAAACCGTCGACGAGCACGCTCAGTTCGCCGGCGGTGCGATCGCGCTCGGTCTGCAGCCGCCAGGTCGCCGTCAGCTTCGCGCCGTCGAATACGCCGATGACGATGTTGCTGTTGCCGACGTCGATGGCTAGAAGCATTCCCATCTCAACTCGCCGGAGACGACTCGCTCCAGCTGCCGGGCCGTGCGGACCAGAAGCGCTCCGTCGCCATCGACTCCACAGGTGACTCCGCCGTGCGTTCCCCCCGGCGTCTCCCACTCGACCGCGGCGCCTTCCGCGCCCCGCGCCCGCGCTCGCCAGCCGTCGAGAATAGTATCGAACCTTCCGGCCAGCAGGTCGTCGTACCGCCTCCCCAGCGCCGCAAGCGTCTCCACGAACACGTCGGCGCGATCCACGGGACGGCCCAGTTCCGACGAGACGGATGTGACGCGGTCGGACAATTCACGAGGGTAGGCGGCAGGCTCGACGTTGATCCCGTATCCGAGCACGACATGCAGCGGGTCTTGGACCCGAGCGCCTCGGGAAACACCGCCTTCCGGCAGCACGCCCTCGGCCAGGATTCCCGCCAGCTTTCGCCTGCCGACGAACAGATCGTTCGGCCATTTGATGTCCGCGCGCAGCCCCGTTTGCCGTTCGATGCCCTCGGCGAGCGCCAGCCCCGCCGTCATGGTGACCAGTCGGACGGCACGTTCATCGCCGGCAGCCGGTGTGAGAACGACGGACACATAGAGGCCGCTGCCGGCAGGAGAAAACCATTCGTGGCCCCGACGGCCGCGGCCGGACGTCTGCTCGTCGGCAACGACCGTCGCGCCTTCGGCGGTCCCTGACGCAGCAAGCGACATTGCGACGTCGTTGGTCGAGCCAATCGACGTGAAATACAGGATTGGCGAGCCGAGCCGTCCGAGGCGGCCACTCGCTCTTGCGAGCGCGTCGGCAAATTCGCTCGGAAGTTCTGAGGGTGACACCTGCATGCCGTCGCTAGAGCGACTCGATCTCGAAACTGATGTCAGCCGCCGGCGCGGAGTGGGTCAACGCGCCGATCGAGACGAAGTCGGCGCCTGTCGCAGCAATCTCGGGAATCTGGTCGAGCGTGACACCTCCGGAGATCTCCGTTCTCGCGCGGCCATCGATCGCCTGCAGCGCCGATCGGATCTCGTCGAGAGACAGATTGTCGAGCAGCACGGTGTCCGCGCCGGCCTCTACGGCCTGCTGCACCTCAGCGAGGCATTGCGCTTCGATCTCGACGGGGAATGCGGGATGTGCGTGCTTCATCCGATCGACGGCGGCCGCGACGCCACCGGCCAGCCGGACATGGTTGTCCTTGATCAACACCGCGTCAAACAGCCCCACACGGTGATTGGTGCCGCCGCCGGCTCGGACGGCGTACTTCTCGAGCGCCCTCAGCGTCGGGGTCGTCTTGCGCGTGTCCAGAATCACGATGCGACCCGCCGCGGCTTCGACGTAACGGCGTGTCAGCGTGGCGATCCCGGAGAGCCGCTGCAGGAAGTTGAGCGCGGTCCGCTCGCCCGTCAGCAGTGCCCGGGCATGGCCCTCGACGACGGCAATCGTCTCGCCGGCAGGACATCGGGAGCCGTCGCGGCGCACGACCGCCAGAACCGCGTGCCCGTCAATCTGACGGAACGTCTCGATGGCGACGTCGAGGCCAGCCACGACGAGGTCGGACTTGGCGAGAAACACGCCGCGCGCCCGCGCGTCGGCAGGCACCGTGGACGTTGTCGTCACGTCGCCGGACCCGACGTCCTCGTCGAGCGCGCGCCGGACGAGCTCGCGATAGTCGGAGGTGGCCAGAGGGATCAGCGGTGACACGACTCGTCAGACCTCGTGCTGCCGTTCAGGCGCCTGGGGCGGCCGGCGCGGTTTCATATCCCGCCACCGACACCTCTCGAGGCTCGCCGACCGAGACCTCGAATGCGAGCACGCGAAGCGCCGCCCTGAGGTCGGCTTCGACGGCAGGCATGAGCGCAACCGACGATTGCGGCGCCCTGATGCTCACGCGCGTAATCGGATTCCGCATCGGCTGCTTCGCTTCGGACCGCTGCTTGCGAACCTCGAACAGGACCTCGGTGGCCCACTCGTAGATCTCGCGGTCTCCGTCGGCCGACGCGGCCGCGCCCTCGCCGAGCAGCGTGTCGAGCTCGCTCGGCTCCGGCCAGGGTGCGGAGTGAATCGAACCATCCTTCCACCAGGACCAGACCTCTTCGGTCACAAACGGCAGGTATGGCGCGAACAGACGCAGAAGCACCGAGAGCGACGCGCACAGGGTCGTGTTCGCCGAGGCGGCGCCTTCCGGGCCCTGTTCGCCGTATCTCCTGCCCTTCACCAGCTCCAGGTAGTCGTCGCAGAAGCGCCAGAAGAACTCTTCCGTCCGCTGCAGCACGCGTGCGTAGTCGTACGCATCGAGATCGCGTGTCGCTTCCTCCACGAGCGTCGCCAGAGAGCGGAGCATCGCGCGGTCCACCGGGGCAATGACCGGCCCCCGGGGATCGGCCGACGCGAGGGCGAACTTCGACGCATTCAGCAGCTTGATGGCGAGGCGACGGCCAACCCGCATCTGGTTCGGATCGAATGCGGTGTCCGTCCCCGGACGTCCACTCGCCGCCCAGTACCTGACGCCGTCCGACCCGTGCTCTTCGAGGAGTCCCATGGGCGTCACGACGTTGCCTTTCGACTTCGACATCTTCTTGCGATCGGGGTCGAGGACCCATCCGGAGATCCCGGCATGCCACCAGGGCAGCGTGTCGTGCTCCAGATGCGCCCTGAGGACGGTGTCGAAGAGCCAGGTGCGGATGATGTCGTGCGCCTGGGGACGGAGATCCATGGGGAAGGTCCGTGCGAAGAGATCCGGATCGTCCGGCCAGCCGCACACGATCTGCGGCGTGAGCGACGATGTCGCCCACGTGTCCATGACGTCAGGATCCCCGACGAAGCCTCCCGGCGTTCCACGCTGTTCAGGGCGATAGCCGGGCGGGACATCCGTGGATGGGTCTATCGGCAGCGTGTCTTCCGGCGGCACGATCGGCTGGTCGTAGAGGATGCCGCCGTCGGGGCCGAGCCGATACCAGACCGGGAACGGGACGCCGAAGAAGCGCTGGCGGCTCACGCACCAGTCGCCGTTCAGGCCGTTGGCCCAGTTCTCGAATCGCGCGCGCATATAGCCGGGATGCCACTGCAGCTGCTCGCCTCGTGCGAGCAGCGCTTCCCGGAAAGTCACTGTCTTGAAGAACCATTGACGGCTCGTGATGATCTCGAGCGGCCGGTCCCCTTTCTCGTAGAACTTCACCGCGTGGGTGATCGGGCGCGGTTCTCCCACGAGATCGCCGGACGCCCGCAGCTGCTCGACAATCGCCGTCCTCGCCTTCGAGACACTGAGACCAGCAAGCCCGCCGTAGTATCTCGAGGCACGATCGGCATCCTGCGATTCCCAGCCGCGTGTTCCCCACGTCACCGGTCCGAGTGTCCCGTCGAGCTGCACGATTGCGCGGACCGGCAGATCGAGCTCACGCCACCAGGTGACGTCCGTGATGTCGCCAAACGTGCAGATCATCGCGATCCCGCTGCCCTTGGTCGGATCCGCCAGACCGTGCGCCTTCACGGGCACACGCACGCCGAACAGAGGCGTCGTGACCTCCTGTCCAAAGAGAGAGCGATAGCGTTCGTCATCCGGATGCGCGACGAGCGCGACGCAGGCCGCGATCAGCTCGGGGCGGGTCGTTTCGATCTCGACTGACGACCCATCGGACCTGGCAAACTTGATCCGGTGATACGCGCCGGGCTTTTCGCGATCCTCCAGCTCCGCCTGCGCCACCGCCGTCTTGAAGTCCACGTCCCAGAGCGTGGGCGCTTCCACCTGATACGCAAGGCCACGGGCGAGCAGCCTGAGGAAGGCGACCTGCGACACGCGCTGCGCGCGCGGCGAGATGGTCGCGTACGTCATCGACCAGTCCACCGACAGGCCGAGGTGCTTCCAGAGGTGCTCGAACGCCTTCTCGTCCTCGCTGGTCAGGCGGTTGCACAGCTCGATGAAGTTCGGGCGCGACACCGAGATCGGGGGCGAGGCCGGCGTGGCAGGCGGCACGAACGACGCATCGTACGGAAGGGACGGATCGCATCGAACGCCGTAGTAGTTCTGGACCCGCCGCTCGGTGGGCAGGCCGTTGTCGTCCCACCCCATCGGATAGAACACGTCCTTGCCGCGCATGCGCTGAAAGCGCGCGGTGACATCGGTATGCGTGTACGAAAAGACGTGACCCACATGCAGCGAGCCGCTCACCGTCGGCGGAGGCGTGTCGATGCTGAAGATGTCTGCCCGCGAGCGCGAGCGATCGAATCGGTAGACGCCCTCCTGCTCCCAGCGCGGGATCCACTTGGCCTCCAGGCCCTCCAGCGCAGGTTTTTCGGGAGGCCGAAGTCGTGAAGCGTCGAGACTCGTCAGGGGCGTCGAACGGGTGGCCATCGAGTGATCGTATTAGGTCACTCCATGAACCCGCAAGGCGGTGGCTACATCTCCTGCCGCTTCAGCGGCTGGCCATCCTGCCCAACCCGCCCTTCCTGCCCTTCCCGCCCGTCCTGCCCGTCCTGCCCGTCCTGCCCGTCCTGCCCTTCCCGCCGCAGGCGCGCGCGGACGCGTTCGAGCACGCGCTCGGCGACTTCGTCGATGAACGCATCCGACGGCACCGGGACGAGCCTTGCCGAAGACGGGTCGATGCCCGCACGCTCCGCATCGAGCAGCGCGAGAAAAGCGGCGGCGAGCGACGGTTCCCGCGGTGTCTGTGGTTCCGAGGGCGCGGTAGCAGGCGGACCAACCCTCGCCGTCTCCTCAAACCCCGACACTCCGGCGAACGCCTGGTCGAGGCGCGCGAAGTATTCGTCCACACTGCCGCTGTCCACGACCGGCTCCCCCGCGGGCTCGGCCGGCAGATTGGACACGCCGGGATCAGGCGCAGCACCGGGCGGCCTCGTCAGCAGTTCCTGGACCCTGGCGATCACCTGCTGCGGCTCGAACGGCTTGACCAGCACGCCGCTGCATCGAGCGGCGTCGGCGCGCGCCCGATCGATTGGCTCAAAAGCGCCTGCGAGCAGAAGGACCGGAACGTCCTTCAGCCCCGGGGTGGCGCGCATATGCTCCGCGACCTCGTAGCCACTGCGCCCGGGCATCACCGCGTCCACCAGCACGATGTCTGGCGGCCGCTGGCTCATGGCGGCAATGGCCTGGTCGCCGTCGCCGACGGCAACGACGTGGATGTCCTCGTCTGCGAAGGTCAGCTCGATGACGCGCTGGATGGTGACGCTGTCGTCGGCGAGCAGAAGGGTGTGAGCCATGGGAAGGCGTGCTCACACCCGCGCGCGTGCGTTGCCGTTGATGAAGTCGACGATCTCCTGAATCGGAGTTCCAGGAGGAAATACCGCCTTGACTCCGAGCTCCCGGAGCCTGGGCACGTCGAGGTCCGGAATGATCCCTCCGATGACGACCATCACGTCGTCGAGCTGTCTGGCCTTCAGGAGCTCCATCAGACGAGGGACGATGTGGTTGTGCGCGCCCGAGAGGATGGAAAGGCCGATGACGTCGGCGTCTTCCTGAAGCGCTGCCGTGGCGATCTGCTCGGGCGTCTGACGCAGGCCTGTGTAGACGACCTCCATCCCCGCGTCGCGAAGCGCGCGCGCGATGACCTTGGCACCGCGATCGTGCCCGTCCAGTCCAGGCTTGGCGATGACAACGCGCAGCTTACGCACGCGCGTTGCCTCCATTCTTCAATCTCAAATCTTCAATCTTCAATCTTCAATGTCATGCGTCAGACCGCCGGAGTTTCTTCCCACTCGCCCCAGACGTCCCGCAGAGCATCGCACATCTCGCCGAGCGTGGCGTAGGCGCGCACGGCGTCGATGATGCAGGGCATCAGGTTCTCGGTGGTGGCCGCGGCGGACCGTATCGCAGCGAGCGAACCGTCGACACGAGATTGATCCCTGCGGCGCCGCACCTGTTCGAGCCTGGCCATCTGCCGGTCGGTCGTGGATTCGTCGATGTAGAGAATCTCGACCGGCGGCTCGTCGGTCGCGACGAAGTCGTTGACGCCCACGATCACCCGCTCACGCCGTTCGACCGCCTGCTGGAACCGGTAGGCGCTCTCGGCGATTTCGCGCTGCGGGAATCCCTGCTCCACTGCGGCCACCATCCCGCCCATGCGGTCGATGCGGGCGAAGTAGTCACGTGCGCCCTGCACGAGGTCGCCTGTCAGACGTTCGACGAAATGCGAGCCTCCCAGCGGATCCACCGCCGCAGTCACGCCGCTTTCCGTCGCAAGAATCTGCTGCGTGCGGAGTGCAAGCGTTGCCGCCTCTTCAGTGGGAAGCGCAAGGGCCTCGTCCAGGGAGTTGGTGTGGAGAGAGTTGGTCCCGCCCAGCACCGCCGACAGCGCCTGGAGCGCGGTCCTCACTACGTTGTTGTAGGGCTGCTGCGCCGTCAGGGAGACACCGGCCGTCTGCGAATGAAATCGCAGCTTCCAGGATCGCTCGTCTCTCGCGCCGAAACGATCGCGCATCGCTTCGGCCCACAGCCTGCGCGCGGCGCGGTACTTCGCAACCTCTTCGAAAAAGTCGCTGTGGGCATTGAAGAAGAACGACACACGGGGCGCAAAGGCGTCGACATCGAGCCCCGCGTCCACGCCCCACTGGACGTACTCGATGCCGTCACGCAGCGTGAACGCCAGTTCCTGCAGCGCGTCGGCGCCGGCTTCACGGATGTGGTACCCGCTCACCGAGATGGTGTTCCATCTCGGGACGCGCTCCGTGCAGAACGCGATCACGTCCGTCACGAGCCTCATCGAGGGACGCGGCGGGAAGATGTACTCCTTCTGCGCGATGAACTCTTTGAGAATGTCGTTCTGAATCGTCCCCGACAGCATTCGCCAGTCCGCGCCCTGCTGCTCCGCGACGACCAGATACATCGCCAGCAGCATCGCCGCCGGGGAGTTGATCGTCATCGACGTGGTGATGGAACCGAGCGGAATACCGTCGAACAGCGCTTCCATGTCTGCCAGCGACACGACGCTGACGCCGCACTTGCCCACCTCGCCGAGCGACAGCGGATGTTCCGGATCGCGGCCCATCAGCGTCGGCAGATCGAAGGCGACGCTCAGTCCCGTGCCGCCAGCCGCCAGCAGCCGCTTGTAGCGGGTATTGGTGTCCTCGGGTGTACCGAACCCGGCAAACTGGCGCATCGTCCAGAGCTTGCCGCGATAGCCGGAGTGGTGAATCCCACGCGTGTATGGGAAGGCACCCGCCTGACCGATGTGCGCTTCGACGTCGATGTCGGAGACATCGTCGGCCGTATAGAGAACGTCCACCGGCCGGCCGGAAATGGTGGTGAATGCCGGTGAACGCTCGGGCGCGCGAGCGATGGCCGGCTCGAGTGTCTCGCGCCGCCAGCGGGCCTTCTCCGTCTCAGCGGCCGTCGCCATGCGATGCGATTATATCGGCCTCAGGCTTCGGGCTTCGGGCTGCAGGCTACGGGCGGCGTTCAGAGGAACGGGCGAGACTCATGACTGACAGGACGACGGCGCTCTTCTTCGAGATCTTCAACAACGACCTGCCACGGCAGGGGCCCGGCGATACCGCCAGCACGCTCCGGGCACTCGCAAGCGTGCCTGCTCCGGGACCGGGGAACCGGATCCTCGACCTCGGCTGCGGCACGGGCGCGCAGACATTGGTCCTAGCCACGCACCTGGCTGCCAAGATCATCGCCATCGACAATCACGCGCCGTTCGTAGCGGAGCTGAACAGGCGTGCGCGGACAACCGGACTGGAAGACCGGATCGACGCTCGCGTC
>JBFWPD010000123.1:0-9315 GCA_050250175.1 Vicinamibacterales bacterium | reverse complement strand
TGGCGGGCCACCTCCGCGTGTGGCCCTGTCCTGGGCCGGGGCGCCTTGGTTGTAACGGATGAGGCCGGCGGCGTGTCTTTTTGGGGCGGCGAGCCGCGCGACGCAGCGACACCGTCCACCCGGCGCAACTTCCAAGCAGGAGTGACGTTTGCTGTCAGCCGGAGCGGCTCTCCGGCTGCTTGCCCTGCGCGCCGATCACTTTCTCGATCGCTGCCGCAACGGCACAGAGGGCATCGGTCTCCATCCTGGGCCCTGTCAATTGCAGACCGTATGGCAGGCCCGCTGCAGACTGCCCGCACGGCAACGAGATAGCTGGGTGGCCGGTGAGATTGAAGACCTGCGTGAGCCGCAGCATCACCGCTCGCACGGCTTCATCCTTGCCGTTCAGGCGAACAGTTGCCGCTCCAATCGAGGGAGCCTCCATCGCCAGCGACGGGAGGACGAGCGCGTCGCACGACGAGAGCGCCGCATCGACCTCACGCTGCAGGATCACCCGTCCTTCGAGCGCTCTCACGTAGTCTTCAGCCGGCACATACCGCGCCATCTCCAAACGGAGCCGGACCGCTTCCGTGTAGCGCTCGGGCATCGACTCGAGCGTTGTCGCGTGATATGCGGCGGCATCTCCGAACACGTGTGCGAGGTACATTGCCGGCGCCAGACTCGCGTGGGGTATCTCGACGTCGATAGTACGAACGCCCGCCTCTCGAATCCTCTCGATTGACCGCTCGAACGCCGACCGCACCCCGTCGTCGAGCAGATCGAGGAAGTACCGTCGCGGCACGCCAAGCCTGAGACCGCTGACTGGCGCAGGGATGAGCCACCTCGTGGCCTCGTGTCCCGTGAGGGCTCGATAGACGAGCCAGGCATCCTGTACTGTTCTCGCGAGCGGACCTACATGATCGAGCGCGCGCGAGAGAGGCACCACCGCCTCGGCCGAGACCTCGCCGTAGGTCGGCTTCAGCCCGACGACTCCGCAGGCCGCAGCGGGGATGCGGATCGATCCGCCCGTGTCGGTGCCAATCGACGCCAGGGACATGCCTGTGACGATGGCGGCCGCAGAGCCTCCGCTCGATCCGCCTGGCGAGCGCGAGACGTCGTGCGGATTCCTTGCCGGCCCGAACGCCGAATCCTCATTGGTCGTTCCGAACGCGAACTCATGAAGATTGTTCTTGCCGATGATGACTGCGCCGGCACGCCTGAGCGCGGTGACGGCGGGAGCGTCGTGTTGGGCAATGTGTCCCTCGCGCACGCGTGAAGCCGCCGTCGTCGGCGTGCCTGCCACATCGAGCAGGTCCTTTACCGAGATCGGCACCCCGTGCAGCGGACCGCGATCGCGATCGGCCGCCAACTCCTCGTCGGCAGCCTTCGCCTCCCGGCGTGCCGAATCCGCCATGACCGTGATGAATGCGTTCAGCTTCGGATTGTCGCGCTCGATCCGCTCGAGGCATGCGTTGGTCGCTTCGATCGCCGTGACCGTGCGCTCTCTCAGCAGACGGCCGAAGGTTTCGATGCTCAGGTCAGCGGGCGAGGTCATCGGGGTCGATGGTCTGAGCGAGGCCGCGCGCTCGTGTCTCTCCGCTCAGTGCTGCCTGATGCTGACTGATTGAAGTCGGCGCTTCGAAGAGCCGTGAGCGCCTGGGCGAGGCCTTCGAGGAGCGGGACGAGCGCGACCAGGTCGCGACTCCGTGCATCAGCCGTGGAGGCGGCGAGCCAGCGTTCAATGGTCATCGGAGGAGACGCGGTTCCGGAGGCCTAGGATTGACGTTTGACCGCGACCGCCACGCCGTCGCGCAACGGCACCGTCGCGGTCGCCAGCATCGGGTGCGTATTGAGTTGCTCATTGTATGCGGCAATCGCCTGCGTGTCCTCGCGGCTGCGACGCGGCGTCTTCACATAGCCTGGCACGACCTCGCCGTCCCACAGGACGTTGTCCGTCACCAGCAGGCCGCCAGGGCGCAGCAGATCGACGAGGCGATCCAGCATCGGACCGTACATCATCTTGTCGGCATCCTGAAAGATGAGATCGAACGGTCCGGCGACCTTCGCGACGAGCAGGCGGGCGTCCCCGACGACCACCGAGACGCGGCTGGACATGCCGGCCCGGTCGAAGTATCCGCGCGCAGTGGCCGCGCGTGCGGGATCCTTCTCCATGGTGATGAGCATGCCGTCCGGCGGCAGCGCGCCGGCGAGCCAGACACCTGAGTAACCGATTGCCGTGCCTATCTCGAGCTGCCGTCTCGCGCCAATGGCGAGAGACAGCACGCGCAGCAGCGCGCCGACCTCGGCATCGATGAGAGGCAGATCGTTGCGCACACCGTCCCTGGCGATCTCTTCGAGCAGGGCGTCGCCGGCGTGATTCAGCGTGTGCAGGTAGGCCTCAACGGCATCGGGAACGATCTGGCCCATAATGGCTGCGATTCTACATGCGGCGTACAAAGATCATCGCGACAGTCGGTCCGGCGAGCGACTCCGATCACGTTCTCGACGAACTCATCAGCGCGGGCACGGACATCGTCCGTTTGAACTTTTCGCACGGGACCCACGCGACTCACGAGCAGCTGTACCACCGCGTACGTGCCGCTGCCGCTCGCGCCGGCCGTGAGGTGGCGATTCTGCAGGACCTCGCTGGCCCGAAGATCCGTACCGGACGGCTCGACGGCGGCAGGCCCCTGGATCTCAGGGCCGGCGATCGTCTTCGCATCGTGACCGGCGACGGCATCGGCCGTCCGGGGATTGTCTTCACGAGCTTCGAGGGCCTCGCGCGCGATGTGCGTCCAGGCGACCGGCTGCTGCTCGCGGACGGCCAGCTGGAGCTCCGCGTCGAGGAGACCGATGGCGTTGCGATCGGCACAGTCGTTGTCGAGGGAGGCACCCTTGGCGAGCACAAGGGGATCAACGCGCCGGGCGTCACGCTCGCGTGCGAATCGCTGACACCCAAGGATCTGGAAGACCTGGAGTTCGGCCTCGAGCTCGGTGTGGACATGGTTGCACTGAGCTTTGTGCGGAGCGCGCATGACATTCGCCGCGCGAAGCAGCGTCTCGCCGACCTGGGGCGCGCCGAGCTGCCGATCGTCGCGAAGATCGAGCGGCCGCAGGCGCTCGCCGACCTGACGTCCATCGTGGTCGAGTGCGATGCGATCATGGTGGCCC
The DNA here is from genome assembly GCA_050250175.1 of Vicinamibacterales bacterium. Taxonomy (GTDB): domain Bacteria; phylum Acidobacteriota; class Vicinamibacteria; order Vicinamibacterales; family CAVVIG01; genus JBFWPD01. The sequence goes on along the minus strand of JBFWPD010000123.1, from coordinate 6,165 downwards.
GTGGCGATCTCGGACTCGAGATGCCGCTCGAACAGGTGCCCGGCGCCCAGAAGCGAATCACGCTCGAAGCGCGGCGCCACAAGACGCCGGTCATCGTCGCGACTCAGGTGCTCGAGTCGATGACCGAAGGCTCGCGGCCCACGCGCGCCGAGGTGAACGACGCGGCGAGCGCTGTCGCGGATGGCGCGGACGCCATCATGCTGGCTGGCGAGACGGCTATTGGCGCGTTCCCGTCGCTGGCAGTGAAGACCCTCAGCGCAATCATCGTTGCTGCAGAGGAGAATCCGGCGATGTGGCCGGCTCACGTGGAGCCGGCTAAGGAGGAGGTCTCGCACGCGCAAGCGCTCTGTGAGGCTGCGGTGACAGTCGCCGAGCGCAGCGACGCCCAGGCGATCGTCGCTGTCACGCGGTGGGGCCTGACCGCGCGTCGTCTTTCGGCTCTTCGCTCACGGATGCCCGTGTTCGCGGCCACCGATCAGGCGGAGACCGCTCGACGACTGGCGATCTACTGGGGTGTGTCGCCGGTGCAGGCGGAGATGGGGCCTACCGTGGATGGCGTCGCCGTCGGCCGCCAGCTCGTCGAACGTGCGATGGTCCAGGCCGGCGCGGCGGTTGTGCTGGTGAGCCTGAGCGAGGATCTGTCGAGAACCGACGCGAACTACGTGAAGATCCAGCGATACTGATCAGGCGCTATCTCTCGAGCAGTCCTTTCATCGATCGCAGCGCCCGCTCCCACCCCGTCGACGTGACCTCGTAGTAGCGCCGCCATCGCGGCGACTCCTCGAATCCTGTCTGCGTGACGCGGAGGTGAGTAGCGACGGGGCAGGGGAACGCCGGATCTTCATCAACCGCCGGGCCTGCGTTCCACGCGACATCCACCGCCATCGGCCCGATGGGATCGCCGTCAGGCGGGAGCCAGTAGGCATCCGCGAGGAAGAATCCCCGCGCGGGATCGAACTGCATGACGGTTCCGCGAAACACGCCGCCGAGCCGGCCGAGCAGATCGTCGGGAGGCTCAGTCGGTTTCCATTCGACGACATAGGCCCCCAGGGTCCGGGCGGTCGTCACCGAGCGGATTGCCCGCCACCAGGCGGCGAGCGCGTCCGGGTCGAAGAACGCGCGCATGACCAGGTCCGGCGGAGCGTTGATCACCGTCGAGACGTTGATGGCGGCGGTCGATCGGCTTCTCATCGTGGCGTCGCGAAATATTGAAAAAGAGGGAAATCATAGCACCCGGACTGACGTCGTCCGCTCCCCGGACTGCCTCCTGCACGCGCCGAATCGGTCCGATATCTCTTTGTGACGCGTGGGCCAAGGCACGGCCGGCCAGCGCATTTCCGCGAAGGAGTAGGCAGATGGACGCACTCGTAGCAGCGGCAGTCGACGCTCCAGACTGGGTTCTGAGTGAAATGCCACCCGGATATCAGAACCGGGTCGCTGAGATCCGACGCTTGTCAGCCGAGCTCGAGGACATGAGCCGCTTTGGCCGGCTGCTCTGGGCCATCGGCCCCTCGCTCCGCGAGTCGGTTGTCGATCTGTTTGCCGCCCTCAGGTTCAACGCCGAGCCGCTTCCTTCTGTCGAATCCACGGTCGCGGCCAAGCTGGATCATCGCCGTCTGCTGATGCTCGTGTCGTCGGCCGATCGCACGATCGACAAGCAGGGTCCGGAGGTCGCGCAGACGTTTGCGCTGCTGCATCAGACGGCGGGCGAACATGATCGCGTCGTGCTCATTACCAACGGCGACCGGATGCAGGCTCCTGTGAGCCGGGCGCCGCAGATCGCTCCCGACGCCCTGAAACTCCTCCAGCGCATGGGCGTCAATATCCTGCCCGCGCCGACGCTCTTCAAGTTGTGGACGGTCGCCGGTCACAACGTCGATCAGGCCAAGCGGCTTGTCAGCCGGCTGCACGAACAGGATGGAGGGCTGTTCGAGATTCAGTCGTAACCACCGGCGTTCGGCCCTTCTTTACATCTGGTAAAGTGGCCGGAAGATGACGTTTCCGTTCGCGTACGAGCGACCTGAGTTTCTTTCGAGCGGCGACGGCAGGCCAGTTCGCTTGCTGGCCGAGTATCTCGAGCCTCTCCAGCGATTCCGCGACGAGAAGATCCAGGACACCATCGTCTTCTTCGGGTCGGCGCGCGTGCACAGCCGCGAACGCGCGGAGCGCGTCGTCCAGACACTTCGTGCCCGCGGCGTGAGGACGACCGAGGCGCGGTATCAGGCCGACCTGCAGCGCTCCCTGAAGGCAGTGGAGTGGGCGAGGTACTACGAAGACGCCCGTGAGCTTGCCCGCCTGCTGACGTCGTGGACACGCACGCTCCCCTTCGAGAACCACCGCTTCGTGGTCGCTTCCGGTGGCGGTCCGGGAATCATGGAGGCGGCCAATCGGGGCGCCCGTGAAGGCGGCGGCAAGACCATCGGCCTGAACATCCGCCTGCCGTACGAGCAGGACGCCAATCCGTACATCAGCGAGAACCTGCGCTTCGAGTTCCACTATTTCTTCATGCGCAAGTTCTGGTTCGCGTACATGGCCAAGGCGCTCGTGATCTTCCCAGGCGGCTTCGGCACCTGCGACGAGCTGTTCGAGATCCTGACGCTCGCACAGACCGACAAGCTGTCAAAGAAGATTGGCGTCGTCCTCTACGGCCGCGATTTCTGGGAGGAGGTCCTCGATTTCAAGCCGCTGGTGGACTGGGGCGCGATCGCCGTCGAAGATCTCGATCTTCTGAGCCGCGCGGATACGCCAACCGACGCCTTCAACCTTCTCCGTGAACACCTGATCAAGCATCACCTGGAGCCGAGGTCAGCGCAGGAAGCCAGGGCGCCAGGACTGGCGAGGACAAGGGGATAGGCGAGCAAGAAGCACCTGAGGCTCTCCCGGTCCTTGAGGTCCTCAGAGTCCTCAAGGTCCTGAGGGTCCTTCAGGTGCTGGGTGCTCCTGGTGCTATTGGTCCTGGACTGAAGGAACTCCGCGAGGTCGCGTTCATTCGTAGATCAGAAACTGCTCCCTGATCGGTTGAAACGCCTCGACCGCAGCCTCCCACGAACCGGCTATTTCACGAATTGGAACGTTCGACTCGATCTGCTCACGGAGTTCCGGGTTTCCGGCGAGGATGTCGAACGGCAGCTTGTCGTACTCGTACTCGTAGGGTGGCTGACGCCACTGGAAGCCTGCGGGATCCAGTGTGCGGAACGCGGTGACGAGCGCCACTCCTGCGGCCACGGGCTGATACGCCGTTCTCTCCAGCACATGGACCTGGCAGCCGCCGCACCGTGCCTTCGCGTGCTTGTGAAAAGTCGGCTCGAAGACCGCCGGTCTGAAGTGGACGCCGGCGAGCGTCAGGGCGTTGAGGTGTTTCGCGAGATGTTCCGCTTCTACGCCTGGTGCGCCCAGCAGTTCGAACGGGCGCGTAGTTCCGCGTCCTTCGGAGACGTTCGTCCCCTCGAAAAGCACCGTGCCTGGATAGACGATGGCACCGTCGAGCGTGGGAAGGTTCGGCGAGGGCAGCACCCACGGCGCATCGGTGTCGTCGTGATAAGCCTCGCGGCGCCAGCCCGCCATCGGCACGACCTCGAGATCGGCGCCGATGCCGAAGTGCTCGTTGAACAGCCGCGCGAGCTCGCCGATCGTCATGCCGTGCCGCATCGGAAGCGGATACATTCCGACGAATGACTCGAAGCCCGGGACGAGCATCGGTCCTTCGACGGCCGTGCCTCCAATCGGATTCGGCCGATCGCACACGACGACGCGGACTCCGTGCTTCCTGCCTGCGATGAGGCAGTTCGCCATCGTGTAGATATAGGTGTAGATGCGCGTGCCGACGTCCTGCAGATCGACGACGAGAACGTCGAGGCCCTCGAGCATTGCGGCCGTCGGCTCGCGCGTTTCGCTGTAAAGCGAGTAGACGGGCACGCGGCGCTGCTTGTCGGACGCGTGGGCCGTCTCGATCATGTTCTCCTGAGCGTCGGAGTGGACCCCGTGCTGCGGGCCGAAGATCGCGCCCAGTTCGACGCCGGGAAGCGCCGCAACGCGATCGACCACGTGGATGAAGCCGTGGTCCACTGAGGCAGGATTGCAGACCACCCCGACCCGGCAGCCGGCCAGCCGCGAGGAGGCGGTCAGCCGCTCCGAGCCGAGCTCGATCCGCACGCGGGGATTATTTCACAGCCTCGTTGCGCGGCAGTTTTCAGGGCTGCACGCACGTCGTTCAAGGACAGACGAGTTGGTACGAAGTACCTTGCGTGCCTACAAGGCCGTTGGTAGACTACGCGCTCTGGTGGTGGTCAGCCCCGCCTGCTTCGCCCGCGCCGAGAGTCGATCGAGCCTCCGTCCTGACTCGTTCTCTCCTCCACGCCCCTGCTTAGCCGACGAAGCCGCCACCATTCGGGGTGTCCGGGCACGAGTGTAGAGACTGCATCGGCCGGTCACGGCCCGGTGCGATGCGAGGAGACGGGTTATGGGTCGAAGGCTGTATGTCGGAAATCTTCCCTACACGACCGGGGAGGCCGAACTTCAGGAGTTGTTCAGCCGGGCCGGGAACGTCGAATCGGTTCGTGTCATGCGAGACGCCGCAACCGGGCGCGCGCGGGGCTTCGCCTTCGTCGAAATGGCCACCGACGAGGAAGCACAGAAGGCAGCCACAGAGTTCAATCAGTACCAGATGGGCGGCCGCGCCCTGACCGTCAACGAGGCCAGACCGAAGCCGGAAGGCGGGTTTGGTGGCGGCGGCGGTTTCGGCAACCGGGGTAGCGGCAGCGGTGGTGGTCGTCGCGAGCCGCGCTGGTAGTGCCGATGAAAGCTTGGGCCAAGGGTGACCGGGTTGTACAACCCACGTACGGACCCGGGACGCTCGTCGAAGTCAACGAGCACCATACGGTGATCGAGTTCGACGAGCACGGCCGGCGCGTCTTCTCGACGCGCCTCGTGGTGTTGCAGGCGACCAGCGAACCGGCTCCGGCCAAATCGCCTCGCAAGCGCGCAGCCCGACCCCGGACCAAGAAAACCGAGAAGTCGGCCGAAGAATAGATCTCCGGAGAGCGCCCTTCGGTTGCTCTCCGGACGTTCCATCCGGCCCCCCTCACGGTGCACACGCACCGGGCACGACACCCCTGTCGCAGCGTCTCCATTCTGCGGTGTAGGATCTCGCCGGAACGGGATCCAATTACTCTTCGATGAAGGTTCGATCCATCGTCCTGCCTTACGCGATCGCCCTGGCCGTATCGTGCGGCGGAACAGACATCGTCAACGACCCTGTTGCAGTTGCGGGTGGGCGGGTCCAGGGCCAGCTTGTGGACGAGGATATCCGGGTCTTCCGGGGCATTCCGTACGCTGCACCTCCAGTCGGGAATCTCAGATGGCGGCCGCCGCAGCGAGTCGTGCCCTGGGAGGGCCTTCGCGACGCAACCGCGTACGGCGCAGAGTGCCCGCAGTCGCCGCTCCCTCCCACTTCCATTTACGCGCGGCCCGAGCAGCCCCAGAGTGAGGATTGCCTCTTCCTGAACGTCTGGGCCCCTCCGCCCGCCAGTGCGCCGCTTCCGGTGGTGGTCTGGATTCACGGCGGTGATCTGACCAGAGGATCCGGCGCGAGTGACTTCGGTCCTGACGGATCCGGCATTCCCTTCGCGCGCAAGGGTATTGTCGTCGTCTCGCTGAACCATCGGCTTGGCGCGCTCGGCTATCTGGCGCATCCAGAGCTGAGCGCGGAGTCGCCGGAGGGCGTGTCCGGCGACTACGGACTGCTGGATCAGATTGCGGCGTTGCAGTGGGTTCGCGACAACATCGCGGCGTTCGGTGGCGATCCGGCACGTGTGACGATCGCAGGTCAATCGGGTGGAGCAGCGAGTGTCAGTGCGCTCATCGCGAGTCCGCTGGCCCGGGGGCTGTTTGCTCGCGCGATCGGACAGAGCGGCGGTCTCTTCGGACCTGGCGTCGTTCTGAGAGACGCCCCGGAGGGCGGCGTGTCTGCGGAGGACGCTGGTCTCGAGTTCGCTCGCGAGCTTCTGGGATCTCCTCCGGAAGAATCTCTCCGGGCGCTGCGATCGGCGCCGACCGATGCCGTCCTTCGAACGGGATTCGTTCCGCGCGAGACGGTGGACGGATGGGTGCTGCCTGGAGACGTGCCCACGATGATTCGTGAACGACGGCACAACAACGTGCCTGTGA
>JBFWPD010000122.1:0-9320 GCA_050250175.1 Vicinamibacterales bacterium | reverse complement strand
AATCTACAAAGTGTCGTGGATGTCACACACGCAGATCTCGCCCGCCAGCAGAAGCCCGAGGTTGCGCAAGCGAGTCTGATCCCCGAGAGCCTGGAACAGTTGCTCCATCGACTTGAGGTGGGCGGCCATATATGTGTTGACAGATATATCACGATCGGCCTACCGTTGTATATACGCATACGCGCATGTAGCGCGGCGGCACCCCGGGAGGGCGATCATGAGCATCGAGGAACTCAAGAGCACCGTGCGTGAGAGGTACGGGGAGGCGGCGACGCGCGCGAAGGAGGGACGCGCCAACGGCTGCTGTGGCGGAAGTCCCTCCGTGCTGGAGTGCTGCGACCCGATTACGTCGAACCTTTACGGCACGCGCGAGGCCGGAGAGGTGCCGGATCTGGCCCTCCACGCCTCGCTGGGCTGCGGCAATCCCACCGCCCTCGCCGAGCTGAAACCGGGCGACACTGTGCTCGATCTCGGTTCGGGAGGTGGCATCGATGTGCTGCTCTCTGCACGCCGGGTAGGTCCAACTGGAAAGGCCTTCGGCCTGGACATGACCGATGAGATGCTCGCGCTCGCGGAGGAGAACAAGCGCACGAGCGGCCTTGAAAACGTCGAATTCCTCAGAGGCGAGATCGAGCAGATCCCTTTGCCGGACAGCTCGGTGGATGTGATCATTTCCAACTGCGTGATCAATCTCTCCGGAGACAAGGATCGTGTTCTGCGAGAGGCCTTTCGGGTCCTGAGGCCAGGGGGACGGTTCGCCGTGTCTGATGTCGTGGTCCGAGGTTCAATCCCGCCTGCCGTCCGCCAGAGTATGGAACTCTGGATCGGCTGCGTGGCTGGCGCGCTCAGCGACTACGAATACGTCGCCAAGCTTGCGAAGGCGGGATTCGAGAACATCGGCGTCGAAGAAACCCGCCGCTACAGCATGGAAGACGCCCGCACGTTTCTGACTGCCGAAGGCATTGAGGCGGCCCGGCTTGCCGAGGGGCTGGACGGCGCCTTCATCAGTGCGTTTGTGCGGGCAACGAAACCTGAGAACACGTCCTGCTGCGGTCCGAGCTGCTGCAGTTGAGCGACTCCTGCGTCCTCAGAACTCGACGCGCAGGCCTCCGTTGATCACCCGTCCGTCCAGGGGCGCCCACGCGTCGACCGTCCAGCGCCCGTCTGCGGCTCTGGTGGTCCGCAGCAGCGGACTCCAGCGCGTCTGGCGTGTATCGGTCAGGTTCTCTCCGTTTATGAACAAGCGGATTGCACCCACTCGGCGTTCAGCAAGAATGCCGACAATCACATATGCACGGCTGGTCGAGAGAAATGGATTCTCGTCAAGACGCTGACTGCCCGTGAAGAACAATTCGGCTCCAAGACGGCCTTCGTCTTCGACCTCCCAGAACGTGACCACGCCCGCGCTGTGCCTGGGGGTGAGCGGCACGTCGACCATCTGTCCGTCGTCCGACTCTCGGGCGCGCACGTAGGTGTAGGTGGCCGTTGTCGCGATCGCCCCACGGCGGAGCGTTCCAAGTAGTTCGAGGCCTACGTTGGTCGTCGCCTCGGTGGAGTTCCCCAGCGCGAAGGTGTCGGATCGTGTGATGCGGATCGGATCGGCGATTCGCGAGCCAAACAGCGTGGCGGTGACCGATACGGCGCCGAAAGCACGCGTCAGGTCGAGCGACCCGCTTCGTCCGCGCTCGGCCTCGAGCGGCTGTGGGATTGTCAATCGCGACAAACCTGCCGCTTCCGTTTCTTCGGTCAGGGGTGTCGGCCCGAAGAAGCCTGCGCCTATCGACAGGCGGCTGCTCCACTCTCCGCGACGCAGCAAGGCCGAGAATCGAGGACTGAGGAATGTGCCGTACTCGCTGTGAACGTCCACTCGTCCACTCGCCGACACGGTGAGCCAGTCGGAAATCCGGACGTCGTCTTGAGCAAACACGCCCGGCACCGTGAACGTGTACGAAAAGCGCGCGAGGTCGCGAGGTCTGTATGTCTCCCGTTCCAGCGCCACACCGCCGACGAGGGTGTGGCGTCCTTCACTCATGCGAATCGTCGCTTCTCCAAAGAACGTGTCATGACGGTCGCGCTCCAGCGACTCGCCGAAGAGGTGATCGTGGTTCTGTCGGGCCGCCGCGGCTCGCACGGCGACGACGAAGCGCTCATGCCAGAGGGTCTGGAATACGAGACCGCCGTCGAAGCGACGCGTCTCGAGTCCCTCCACGTAGCTCGCGCCGCTCGACGGCAGGACAAAACCGTCCCGCGTGCCTCCCTGCCGGTTCTCGTATGTGAAGCCTGACGTCGCGAAGAGCGTCCGTCCTGCCCCATCGTCCCAGAACAGGCGCGGCCGAAGGACCGCCCGCGAATAGCCGGGAAGATCAATCCAGGCGTCGTCATCAACGTCCGTTTCCTGTTGCCAGTGCCCGCCCCCAAGCAGCGAGGCACTCCAGCCCGAGGCAAGTGGACCCGCAATGAACGTCGTCGCATCGGTGGCGCCTCGACTCGATCTGTTGACGAGCGTCTCAATCGCCGGTTCGGCGGCAGGCCTGCGCGAGATCAGGTTGACGACGCCACCCATGGCGCCCGATCCGTAGAGCGCCGATGCGACTCCCTTGATGACCTCGACCTGACCGAGGTCCATTGGAGGGATCTGCAGGAGTCCCAGGCCTCCGACTTCGCCGAAGAGGGGCAGGCCATCGGACAAGAACCTGGTATAGCGTCCCCGCATTCCCTGGATGCGCACGCTGGCGGCGCCGAGCGAGGGTGATGTGGCCTGCACGCGAAGACCGCCCGTCTCGTTCAGCATCATGACGATGTCGCCGGGCGTCATCATCATCTTTTCCTCGATCTCCTCACGCGGCAGGACCTCGACTCGCATCGGGAGGTCCTCCAGCCGGGCGTCTGTCCTCGTCGCTGAAACAGTCACGACCTCCTCGATTTCGACGCTCTCAAGCTCCACGATTACGGAGTGTCGCTGGCCCGCCTGTGCTTGAAGCGACGTTCTGGCCGGAGCAAAGGTGCTGTGCGCGACGATGATCTCGACGGCACCGGGACGCACGGAGATGGAGGCGAGTCCGTCCGCGCCGGTCTCGTACGTGACGCCATTTACGGTGACCTCCGCTCCACTGAGAGGCGCGGCGTCAGCCTGAACCGAGATCTCAATGGTGGCATTCTGTGCCCGCGCTGCGGTTGCAAGCAGCGGACACAGAAGGATCGAGAGCAGCGCGCGTACGAACGGCTTCACGAACCCTCACTTCCGAGAAACAATACACCAGGGACGAACGCGGCTTCAGTGTAGCGGCAGACTCCATTGTGCGAGGAGGGTCGACATACCGGGCTGCCCGTCGCCTGACAGTTGGCACCCTTGACATCCTATGGGAGAGGCCGTACCCTCCTTTGCATGTCTATGGAAGACCGCCTCGAGCTTCTGCAAGGCACGCTCGATCTCCTGATTCTTCGCACCCTCAAGCTCGGTCCGGCGCACGGTCACGGCATCGCCAAGGCCATTCAGCGCAGCTCGGAGGACGCGCTCCTCGTCGAAGAGGGCTCCCTCTACCCCGCCCTGCACCGCCTCCTGAAGCGCGGCTGGATCGCGTTCGAGGAAGGCACATCGGAGAACAACCGCCGCGCAAAGTTCTACCGGCTCACCGCAAAGGGCAGGAAGCAACTGGCGGTCGAGACCACCAAATGGGAGAAGCTCGCGCGGGCCATCGCCCGCGTCCTCCGGCCGGCATGAGGACGCCCCACCCCCTCGGCCTCCGGCAAGTCTGCTGTTTGGCGTATTGATGCTCACTGCGTCGGGGCCCTGTGTCCCTGTGGTACACTTCGGCTTTCGGATCTAGCCGCGTGCTGCGCCGTTTGGGCGTAAGCGAGCCCCTCCGGACTCGCTCCTCCTACTCCTGCCAAGCCCACGACGAAATCCATGTGATGGTCATGCGGCCGACGCCGTGTGGGGAGTCCCCAATTCCGGGGGCCAAGGAGCAGTTCATGAGTCAGAAGCTATTCGTCGGTAATTTCCCCTGGGAGACGACGGAGTCGGATCTCGAGGAAGTGTTTGCGCGGTGCGGCGCCGTCGCATCCGTGAATGTCGTGCGCGACATGGCAACCGGCCGCTCTCGCGGGTTCGCGTTCGTCGAGATGGGCACGGCGGAGGACGCCAAGCGCGCCATTTCCGAACTGCACGGGTTCCAGATCGGGGGACGCTCCCTGACGGTGAACGAAGCGCGTCCAAAGACCTCCGACGGACGCGGAGGCGGCGGGGGCGATCGCGGCCCGCGGCGCCGTTCTGAACCGCGCTGGTAGCTGCGGACCAGCCAGGAGGCATCATGTCCAGACGCAATGGCGATCGCGCCAGATACCACATCACGCAGCGCCGGCGGCGGGTCCGCCGTCAGCAGCTCCGCGAACTCAGGAAAGCGGCAACTCAGGCGGCACAGACCGCAGCAGGGCATTCGACGCCTGAAAGGACCGAATAGATGAGCGCGATGAAGGGCACGATCAAACGCCTTGTCAACGACAAGGGCTTCGGCTTCATTCTCTCGCAGGACGGCACCGAGTACTTCTTTCACCGGACGTCCTGCGACATTCCGTTCGACGATCTGCGCGAAGGTCAATCGGTCACCTTCGAGCGCGGTCAGGGTCCCAAGGGTCCGCGCGCCGAACGGGTCAGCTAATCGCCGGCAGCAGCTCTTCGATGCATCGCACGCTCGGGTCGCTCTCGTGAGCAAGCCACGTGGAATGGAGAGGGCGCCCGAGCGGTTCTCCGGACGCATCGTGCGTCTCCTGGTCGGACAAGGGTACGGCTACCTTCGCCTGTCATCCTCGCGCGAGGTCTACTTTCATCGATCGGACCTCGCCGAGGGCACTCGCTTCAACGATCTCGCCATCGGTGACGTCGTGACCGGACAGCTGGTCGAAGATCCCATCAGCGGCGCCCGCGGCGTCAATCTCCGACGGCGGCACTGAACCGCCGGCGGCTCTACTCGCGTGGTTCCGACGACGCGCGGCGGCGGTCCGTCGTTCGATCGGGGACCGATGCCGCTTCGGGTTCTGCGATGTGACGCACGACTTCCCAGTGGTGTCCGCACGAGTCGCAGCCCACCGCTATCAACGTCCCCGCTGATTCCTCGACATCGGCCAGCACCGGATGCGCCCCGTGACCGCACTTGGGGTAGACGAACGGCCGCCACGAGAAACGTCCCGACATCGCTAGCGATCCGACATGGGTGGTGAGAGCGAGCGGAGCCTCACGAGTCAGCGTGCTGACTCCGCCCGGCGCCCGCCCATTCGAGCGCCAGTTCCCGCGTTGGAACGCGCAGGCCCGTCAAGAGCTCGTCGTCCCGCCCGATGCGCGCCTCGACTCATGCGCCACAGGATAGCGCGCCCGGTCGGATTCAGAGAGAACGAGGTCTCGCACCGGCACCCAAGCTCGGCTGTCATTCACCCCGGCGAGTGACGACGACGCGAAACTTCATGAACTGACCGTCGGACAAACGCACGAAGGGCGTCGGCGGAAACCCGTGCGCGTCCCAGAACGCGGCGGCGTGCATGGCGTGCGTCTCACAGTACGCGGTGGGATCGTCGACAAGATACAGAAAGTGCGTGACGGGCGCGCCGCACGACACGTCGGGTCCATAGCCCGGACACACGCCGGGCCTGTCCCGCGCGGCCTGCAGAGCGTTCCGCAGATCGCGGTCCATGAGCGCCTGTTTCCGCTCGTGCTCCCTCTGAATGATTGGCGACTCCGGCGGCGGTCCTTCGATCGTCCACGTATGTCCGCAGACGTCACACCCGACCGAGGTCACCACCCTCTCGGGCGAGGCGCTGGAGATCAGAACCGGACGACCCTGGCCCCCGCATCGTTCGCACAGCAGCGCAGCACTCATGATTCAGCGTCAGTCATGCGGGATCCCGGTCCTTCGGCTCGTTCGCCGGGACGTGCGGTCCCAGCATCAGGGCAAACGTCGTCCGGCACACACGGCATCGACATATCAGCAGGACGTCGGCATCGCTGACGATCTCGACGTCCGAGGCGCGGCACACCGGGCAGCAGATCGAAGGCGCCAGCATGCGGATCGCCCGGGGCTGGCGCCTAGTCGTCCCCAATCGATCTCGATCGGCGGGAAGTCCTCGTCCGGCGAGGGGGGACCGGGAGCGGCGCCGAGCCATCGAGCGCCTCGAGCACCGCGCAACGCATGTCGTCGTCCTGGCAGTTGGTCACCAGATCGCGGAGTGCGCGGCTGAGCGCGCTCAAGTCGGCGATCTTCCGTTCGATTTCCCGAAGCTTCGCGTCCGCGAGCTCCCTCGCCTGCGTGCAGCTCTTGGCAGGGGTGGCGCGCAGCGCACTCAGAGCCCGCGCGTCGTCGAGCGAGAAGCCGAGCTCCTGTGCCCGCTTGATGAAGCGCACGAGGGCGACGGTTTCGGCGGGATAGTCCCGGTAGCCGTTGGCCGCGCGCAGGGGAGGTTGCAGCAGCCCCGCACGTTCATAGAAGCGAAGCGTCTGTCCGTTGACGTTGGCTTGTGCCGCCACGGCTCCGATGCGCATGGCGCACAGTATGAACCTTGTACCTAAGTACATGGTCAAGGACATCAGGCTGATGACAGCTCTTCAGACGCGGGCACTCAACTTGCAGCCCGTAGCAGCAGAGCCGCCGTAAGGTTGTGCTGGCGCAAGCGGCGCAGTCGAGCGGCATTTGAGGAGGCATGATGCACCCATTCGATCACACACGGCGCTCATCCCGCGCCGTCGCTTTCGGCGCCGCCGTCGCGATGACTCTCGGTCTGCTCGCCCCCGCGTTCGCGCAGCAGACGCCGGCTCAGCCACCGGCACCCTCGCAACAGAGCCAGCCGGCTCCGCCAGCACAGCCGCAGCCACCGCCTGCCGCCGACGCGACGCAGAAGCCGACGATCACCTCCGCGCAGGTGCCCGACGCGGAAGTCGAGCAGTTTGCGAGAGCTGCCGGGCACGTGCTGAAGATTCAGGCGGAGATCAAGGAGAAGCTCGTCGAAGCGACGAATCCCGAGACGAAGGAACAGCTCCAGCAGGAGGCGAATGTCCGCATTCTCGAAACCATCAAGGAGAACGGGCTGGAAGTCGAACGCTTCAATCTGATCGCCCGCTCCATGAACAGCGATGCCGAGCTGGGGCGGCGCGTGTCCGCGAAGATGCAGGAACTGCAGAAGCAGGCCGCACTCTAGACGGTCACGCCAGTTGGCGGCAGCCTGACGTCCGACGCACGTCCGCGCCACGCTCGCTTGCGCAAGCAGCGGTCGTGGCGCGGAACTGCCTGGACGCTCAGAAGCCGGCGTTACGACGATTTTCGTTGCTGCGAGCCGGGCAACTCGGTAGATTGCTGCTCTCGCTGCCTGACACATCCGCACCTCGCGGAGACGAACAGGATGCGGGCGTCCACCGCAAGCGAGAGGGAGCAGTTATGGCCTCGCACGACGCCCTCTCCCACCCTCACTGCCCTTGCTGCGCTGACGGCTTCGGCACCGCGAAGTCCGTCGAGATGCGCGGCGCCGAGCGGATCATCACTTACCGATGCTCGACGTGCGGGGCCTCGTGGACATCGACCGATCGCGAAGCGCCGCTGTTCGGTCCACCGGGCTTCGGGCACACCTAGGTGCCAGAGGCGCGTGGCGGACTTCGTTGTAAGCTCACGCCTCGTGACCTGCCGGCCCCGACATCCAGAGACCTTGTGGACACTGCGGCGAGATGGCGCGACCTGGTCGTGCGAGCTCCACTACCACGGCGAGTGGGGCGTCGAGGCTCAACTCTCCCGGAATGGGGATCTGATCGGCTCGCGGCGGTTCGACATGAGAGCCACCGCGATTGCCTGGGCCGAGCAGGAACGCGGCAGTCTGTCCGATCCGCGCTAGCGATCGCGACGACGGACGTCGAGCAGGCCGGCGCGGACCAGCTCTTTCAGCAACTCCGCAACCTCTTCTCCGTTCCCCGGGGGTGCCCAGGCGGAGGCGTCGGCGAACGTGAACGACTCGGCGTCGAAGAGGCGCTCGATCAGCGCGCCATCCCCCGCCTCGAACTCGAGCTCACAGCCTGCCGCGCTGATCGTCAGGCGTTCCTCGTCACGGGCTGTCACCGCGTGGCGCCGCCCGATCGGCCGGTCGAAGACGAGGGTGTCCATCGCAACACCATCAAGTCCGGCCATGGTCGGGAAGTCGAAGGCCTGAACCGGATGCGTGCCTTCGAAAGTTGCCTTCCAGAATCGTTCGGGCATGTCATCGGCGGACAGTGCCCCGATGAGCGACGCTTTCAGGTCGTCGACCCACGCGCCAAAATCGGCCGGCACCTCGAATCGATCCGCTGAAGCGGGAGCCGCCAGGCGCGGCATGTTCCTTCGCCACTCCAGCTGTTGATGGAGCTCGTTCGACAGCCAGTCGAGAAACGTCGCACCCTTGCGGCAGGTCACGCCGACGGTCACGTGAAGCGAGATGGAATCCTGCGCGACCGCATAGTGCCAGTGACCGCGAGGGACGTAGAGAACGTCGCCCTTGTCGAGCACGACGTCGATGTAGGGCTCGGCGCCCTCGGGCGCGTCCTCCGCGCGCCATCCCTGGACCGGCGCCTCTGTGGTGGGCCAGAACACGCGCCAGTGCTTCTGCCCCTCGATCTGCATCACGAAGACTTCGTGCAGATCGTAGTGACACTGGAATCCCTGGGTGTTGGGCGGCGAGCAATAGACGTTCGTGTGCACCTCTTCGAGCAGCGCGTCGTACAGGCTGTCTCGGACAGCGCCGAGCGGCGCCCACCGCGAGTCGGCAGCGGTGATTCCGAAGCTCACGCCGTCCTTGAACAACTCGATGAACGCGGGCTTGTCGAGCACTCGACCGTGCGCGCCATCGCGCGTGAACCTGTCGTGCGGCACGGGACTCTCGCTCCGCGACATCTTGATCTCGGGCGCGGTGATGTCGGGGGCGGAGAGGACTGCGCTCAGCGCATCCCAGCTGAAGATGTCGGCGAAGTCCCTGCCCTGCTCCCTCAGGTGAACCCCCTGGCGGGTCCAGTGGGCCGAGAGAAACCGCTCGCGACCGATGGGCGCCAGCAGCCGCTCGAACGGGAGTCTTGCTGCCGCGCCACTCGGTGGCTTTTTCGACGTCGTCGTCGCGCCCATGAGGTCCTCCGGGGCGCGTATCGTACAACAGCCCTGCCCTCCCCGCCGGCCCGCTTTCCGCCAGATTTGACACTTACCCTATCTGGTGAGTAGACTTCTCGGCGCGTGCTGTCCAGGAAGTCGAAGTACGGGCTGAAGGCGCTCCTGGTGCTGGCGCGCGAAGGGAACGGCCGGTCGCTGCACGTCTCGGAGATTGCCTCA
>JBFWPD010000121.1:0-9336 GCA_050250175.1 Vicinamibacterales bacterium | reverse complement strand
TGTACGCGCTGTTTGTCTCGATTGGGGTCGAGAACGTGTTGTCCGGCTTCGCCGGCACATGCCTGATCGCGTACATGTCGAGTCTGACCGCGGCAGGATTCACCGCGACGCAGTACGCGCTCTTCTCATCGCTGTACGCACTGCCGGGCAAGCTGGTCGCGTCACAGTCAGGCCGGATCGTGGAGAGCGCGGCGCAGTCCGCCGAAACCGGCGGTTTCTGGAGCGGGCTCCGGGGCCTCTTCGGCGGGCTGGCTCCCGGCAGTTTCGCCGATTCGGTCGAGCGGTCAGGCGTGAGCCCGACGTCGCTTGGCGCCGGCTACGTGGCGTTCTTCCTCTATTCGGCGGCAATCGGCGTCTTTGCGATCGCGCTCGCGATTGTCGTCTTCCGGCGCGAGCGCGCCCGCGTCGCGGGCGGCCCCTAGCGTCCGATCTCGTCCGATATGTGGAAGTGCCGGCTCTGCACGGCTCGGGCACGCTCCTGTGTGCCGACGAGGATCGCCGTGACCTCGTACTGCCCACTGGCCAGGTTGCGGAACCGGAACGTGGAGGCCGCGACCGCAAGAATCTACATCGTGGGACGGAAGCGAGCGGGTCAGGGAGCCTGAGCCGACGAGAAATCGACGTTCAGCGATACAGGCTCGGTGGTGGCGGTCACGGTCAGCTGGCGCTCCGCGCCTGTCGCGAGACTGCGGACCGTGACCTGATGCGTCCCGAGCGGCAGCGCGTGGTCGCCGATCGCGGTCTCGCCAATCCGCTCGCCGTCGAGAAACACTTCGGCGGGCTCGCTTGCCGTCACTGCCAGCAGGGTGCTCGATGGGACGATCGCAATCTGGCTGGTGCCGCCGGGCGTCACCTCGACGCGGCGTTCCTCCGAGAACCGGAGCGTCTCGTTCGTGAAGGTGAGCAGATGCGATCCGGGCGGCAGCATCAGCTGATTCTGCTCATCGAGCTGGAGCTGCCGGTTGCCGCGCGAGATGCTGAGCTCGAAGGGCGCCGACACATGCACCCAACCCGAATAGATCGACTCCGAGACCTCCGTCGTGGTGTCGGCGACCACTGTCACACGCCGAGTGATGGAGCCCGAGTCGCCTCGCAGCAGGAGCTCGTGCGTGCCGACAGGCAGACCCTCGAGCAGGACGGGCGTAACACCCTGCTCCCTTCCCTGGATTGTCACAGTAGCGCCGGGAGGTTGTGACTCGATGCGCAGGCTGCCCGTTCGAGGCGCGTTCCAGTCCACGGCTTTCTCGACCGACGCGCCGGCCGAGACGTCAACGACCACGTCGCGCTGATCCTCTCCGCGACGAAACTGCACCGTATGTGTCCCGGGCGCGAGCTCTGTGGTGACGGGAGTCGATCCGTATGACCTGCCAGCGATCACGACTTCGGCGGCGTCAGGGACAGACGTGAACGTCACCGCTCCGGTGGTCGGGGGCGTCAGCACGCTCGATCCAGCGGCGAGCCAGCGGCTCCCTGTTCCCTCGATCGCCGAGCGATTTTCCACCACGGTCCAGGCAATCGCCACCAGGAGAATGGCCGCCGCCGCGGAGAGCTTCGCGTTCCGTGACCAATGCAGCGCCCAGACCGCGCGGAGCGGGCGAGCAACGAAAGCGAGCGTCGTGACGAGCAGGCGTCGCACCCGCTCGACCGGTGTTGCAGGAGCGTCAGCGACCACGGACGCGGCTGCAGGCGTGGGCACAGGCGACGACTGACCGGGAGCCTGCGCGCGCGGTTCCACGCCTGGAGGCGCAAGCGCTCTCGAGAGCGCTTCCTGGAGCGGTTGAAGGGCGGCCAGGGCGGATGAACGCGCAAGGCCCTCGGGATCGCGACTGTGAATCCAGGTCTGGAGTGCACGGGCGGCGGCGACGATGTGAGCCCGGCGATCGGTCGTTGTCAGCGGGTCGTTGGTCGCCTGCACGGTGCTTCGTGCTCCTGCCAGAAAATGCGTAAGAGCGCACGGCCACAGGACGCCCGAAGCCGCTCGCATGCTTTTATCGGCTGCAGCCGATAAATGCTGCGATGACTCCCTCGGCCACCACCGACGAGACACTGCTGAGCGCCACGCTCGAGCAGATAACCGGCACGCTGCCCGCGGAGGCGCAACGACATCTGGACGCCCTGCGTGGAGCGATCGACCTGAGACTCGCCGCGCTCGAGGCGGCGTTGTCAGATCCCGGAAGGAGTACGGCGCTCGAGGCGTTGATCGTCGACCTGGCCCGAGTCGCCACGATTGAAGCGCAAGCCGCCGCCGCCAAGGCCTGTATAGACACTCGTCTCGCCGCGGACACCCTGACAGCCCGAGCCGCGGGTGCAGCCCGGGACGTCCTGCAACAGGAACGCGCGACAGTCGCAGAGCTGCGGCGCGAGCTCGAGGAGGCGCGCCAGCGCCAGGCGCAGGTCGAACGCCAGCTTGGCGAGGAGCTGCTGTCGGCGCAACGAGCGCTTGAAGACGAGCAGGCGCGCGGTCGTACCGCAGCTGCCCAGGCCGAGCGCGTGCTTGCGGAGGCACGTGCGAAGGCGGAGCAGGCGCTCAATGAGGCCAAGCGCAGTCTCGCCGGGAGCCGGAAAGAGGCGCAGGAGCTCAAACAGAGCTACGACAAGGAGCGCGCGGCCAACGCGGAGTGGAACAAGTCGAAGACGACCCTCGAGGGTCGGATCGAGGACCTCAGGAAAGATTACGAACAGACTCGCGTTCTCCACGAACAGACCGTCGCGGAGCTCGAGCGGGCACGGGACGCGGTTGCCGAGTCCCAGCGCAATCTCGACGAGGCGAAAGCAGAAGCCGAGAAGGAGCGGGTCGCCGGGCAAAAGGCGCTCGAGGAGACCGGACGGCACAGCACCGCTCTCGAAGGGCGGCATGCGGATCTCACGACTGCTCACCAGCAATTGCAGGCCAGCTACAACACCGTCGCCGAGGAACTGAGCGCCGCAAACGCCTCGCACAACGATCTGGAGAGCCAGCTGCGCGACGCGATGCGATCGCTCGACGCGCTGCGGCAGTCATACGAGGCCGCGCAGGCCAGCGCGTCAGAGCGAGAGGGGCACATCGACGGCGTTACCGCGCAGTTGGCAGCCCTGAAGCTGCAACAGACCGAGGCCGAGGAAGCGCAGGCCGAGCTCAGGGCGGCACTGAACCGAGCTCAGGACCAGGTGTCGGAGCTGGAAACGTCAGGACAGGACATCGCGCGGCAGCTCGAGCAGCAGCGAGAGGCGGCCCGTGCCGCAGCCGACGCGGCGGCCGCAAGACTCGAGCAGGCGGACACGCAAGTCAGGGAGCTCGAGGCCGAGCGCGGACGCGCCCGGGTCGAGCTGAATGTCGCGATCGCCGAGACCGAATCGCTCCGTGAGCGCGTACGCTCACTCGAGCAGCAATGCCTCGAAGTCGAGCAGGACCTCGACGCTGAACGCAGCAGAGCCGCCGGCATCCGCGAGACTGCGGAGCAGGCCGAACATCGGCTTGCCAGCGTCGTGGGCACACAAGTCCAGGCACTGGCGCATCACGAAGAGCTCGCCCGGCAGCTCGCCGCGGCGAATGGCGAGATCGTGACGCTGAAGACCGAGCTGAACGAAACGAACCTCAAGCTCTCGAAGGCCGTGGGCGAACGCGCCGGCGCCATCGAGCGCCTGACCGAGCTGGAGGCGCAGTTCAACGCCGCATCGCGATCCGCCGCGCCTGCGGCTCCACGAGCGGCAGCAGCGAACCCGGCGGCGATTGTCGAGGAGTCGCCTGCAGTCTCCATCGCGGCGGACGCTCCACTCTCGCCAGCCGAGGCACCTGAGCGGTCAAGCGGTTCGGAGGGGACACCGGCAAGTCAGTGGATGCCCGTGCGACTGGCGGAACGCTATCGGTTCCGCGAGCCATTGACGGTCCCGATCAACGGCGACTCGGGACTGCTCTGCGACCTGTCCACCCTGGGCTGCCAGCTCGTGTCCTCGTCGGCACTGAAGCCAAACCAGAAGGTCCGCGTCGTCATCCCGAGCGCGGTGCCCCTCACGTGTACGGGCAAGGTCATGTGGGCCCGCCTCGAACCGTCGCCGAAGGGTCGCGGTTTTGGCTACCGGGTCGGGGTCCAGTTCGCGCCCGCGACGCAAAGCGCGCTCGACACCCTGGCAGCCTTCATCGAAGAGCGCCGGAGCATCGAAGCGAACCCGGCCTGATCCGCCCCGCCGTTCCACACATTTCCGCGGCCGCCCGGAGGGCTCCCACAGCCTGAGAGGCTATGATATTGGTGCAGTAAGTTCACCGCCCAGTTAGGGTTGCACCTGCTTCGAGTCTGCTCAAGGAGGCCTCCTTCATGCTTCGACGTGCCCTGATCGCTGCGTCACTCGTGTTCCTCGCCGCCCCGCTGGCGGCACAGGCTCCGGAAGGCTGGCAAGTGCGGATCGACCGCAGCCAGAGCGCTTCGGATCCGGACAACACGCCAGAGCTCAAGTTCATGTCCATGGGCAATGGGTTCCACGTGACGGGCGGGCCAGCCGGAACCTTCTGGAATCCGGCCAACACCGCGACGGGGGATTACACGCTCACGGCCGCCTTCAACCTGATGAAGCCGAGCGGTCACGTCAACTACTACGGACTGGTTTTCGGTGGTGACCAGCTCGCAGCGGCCGGGCAGAACTACATCTACTTCATCGTCGCGCAGAACGGCATGTTCCAGGTGCGCCACCGGGCGGGCGAGAACGTGCACGGCGTGATCGAACCGACTGCCCACCAGGCGATCCAACAGCCGGGGGCCGATGGCCGCTCGAGCAACACCCTTGAAGTGCGCGTTGCCGGCGACACGATCTCGTACGTCGTGAACGGCACCGTGGTGGGAACGACACCGAAGTCGGGAATGACGGCCAAGACCGACGGAATCGTGGGCGTTCGAGTGAATCACCTGCTCGATGTCCACATCGAGGGATTCGCGGTCAAGAAGCCATAAGTTTTTCAGACCTCTGGCCTGGCCGCTGGTTCGCAGCGGTCAGGCCTGTTCCCCGACAATATCGCTTACAAGAAGTCAGCGGCGGGACGACTTCTTCGCCGAACGCCTGCGTCGCGCCGCCGGCCTTGCCTTCCTTACCAGCCTCGTCCTCTTAACTGGCCTCGCCTTCTTTACTGGTGCCGCCTTCTTCTTCGTTGAGGACGCCTTCCTGGCTGCGGGCCTGGACTTGCGTCTCGTCGCCGACTTCGATCCTTTCCCGCTTGCCTTCCGGACGCTCGCGGTTGGTCTCGCCGCCTTCCGCGCGGCCTTCTTCCGCGCGCGGGCCGCAGGCTTGCCTGCCGGCGGTTCCGCCGCGGCCGCGGGAGCCGTCACCGAATGGACCGCGAACACCGCACCCTGCAGATCCATGCCCTGCGCGATCCAGTCCCCCCCGGGAACCTCCATCGGTCCGTTCAGGATGGAGCCCCTGGCCTTCTGCGCGGCCGCGGCAACCTGCCTCGCATCCTTCACCCTGATGTAGGGCAGCCAGAATGCAGGCCCCGCCATGTGCGCGGGCTTGGTGAAGATGCCGCCGAGCGGACGTCCGTTGCGCCCGAACATCTGGTAGACACCAACATCGCTTCCCATGTCCTGGGCACCGGCGTTCTCCCACCCGAACAGCGCCTGATAGAACTCCAGCGCAGCCTTGTAGTCGGTCGTGGCGAGCTCGTGCCACGAGAACTCTCCAACTCCCGCGGGTGCGTCCGACGTGTTCCCCCGTTCGGGGGAGTACACCGCGAATGCCGCCCCCTGGGGATCGGCGAGCACCGCGAAGGTCCCCACCGACGGCAGCTCGGTCGGAGGACGATGGACGCGGGTGCCGAGAGATTCCGCGCGCTTGACCGTCTGCTGCACGTTCGGGGTGCCGATATGCGTGCACCAGTTGGGCGGCACGCCCATCGCCTTGGCGTCTTCAGGCAGAAGCATCAGGCCGGCAGCTGCCTGCCCGCCATTCGTGAAGAGGGTGTAGGTCGGGTCGTTGGCCCAGGGCTCCGTCTTCCAGCCGATGATCTTCGTGAAGAAACTGGCAGCACCCTTGATGTCGGTCGTCATCAGCTCGTGCCAGACGAAGCGACCGTGGAGCATGGCGTCAGACATCGAACACAACCTCCCACGTCCGATCGAAGTGTCGAACGGTGCCGTGCATCCTGCTACAAGCTGCGGAGAAAATCCAGCAGCTGCGCGCGATCGATTTCGCCGAGCGCCTTGAAACCGCGTTGTGACGTCGAGGCCTCGTTCCCGTGACGCTCGATGGCCTCCTCGATGGTGACCGCGCTGCCGTCATGCAGGAGCGGCCGGCGCAATCGAAGTCCCCAGAGCGCGGGTGTCCGTATCTCATGCTCTGTCGCTGAGGCCTGCACGATGCCATCGCCGGTGCCGATGTCGTGGAGCAGGAGGTCCGAGAAGAGCGCGACCTCACGACGGTCGAACAAGGGGTGGCTGTCCGGTGCCGTCGCCAGGACGGGCACGTGGCACGCCGCACACCCGATGGCCGAGAACACCCGCGCGCCGGCCGCCGCCGAGGCGTCGATCGGTCCTCGTGCCACCGGCGCCAGAAACTTCATGAATGACTCGAAGTTGTCGATCCCCCGGCGCATCGTCGCCGGCTCGATCGCATCTTCCGGATCGGGCATCGGATCGCAGAGGCGCATGCGTTCCGCATCCACACCGTGCGCGAGCTCAGTCGGGAAGAGATCGTTGGTAATGCCCATCTCGTTGCGGTAGGCATCGGCGCCGAAGGCGAGCAGCGTCGCGTGCTGCGCCTTCCAGCCGAACCGGCCGATCCGTTCCTCCCCCGTCGCAACGTCGATGACCCGGGCAGCGCGGCCGCTGATGCCGTCGAAATTGGCGTCGAGCGGATCTTCGAGCGAGACCAGCGTCGCGTCCGCGATGGCTTCGACGAGTCCGGCCCCGAACAAAGGAATCGGGGCGCGACGCGCGATTACCGTGACGTCATGCGGCATGACCGGCTGGCAGCCGTGCGTGGGCACCGAGAAGAGCTGCACCAGCGTCTCCCCTGCCTCGTCGAGCCCGCGGAATGAGCCGTCAGCCTCACGATACCCTGCTCGCGTTTCGAGAATGATCCCTGTGCCTCCGACAGCCGGCACGTTGTGACAGACGGCGCAGCTCGCGCCGTTGAAAGCCGGCCCGAGGCCTTCCTCGGCCGTTTCGAACTCGAGAAAGTCGTCGAGGCCGAGCCGGAAGAGCGCAAAGTCCTGCGGCGTCATGCCCTCGAGAGGATGACCAGGCGTGGAGACGCCCTGCCCCTTCGGCGTCAGCATGAAGACAGTCAGAAGAAGGACGACACCGCACCACTTCGCGGTGCGTCGATGGACTCTCATCGGCCGCTCTCGTCCTGCGCACGCACGACAATCTCTCCCCGCATGAAGTGGTGCCCCGCGCCGCACATCCGGCTGCACTCGAACGTGTAGCGGCCCGGCTTCTCGAACCGGACGATCACCGACTCGGTCCCCTGCCCGCGCTTCGGAATTGACACGTTCATCGATGTGCCGGCGATGTGGAACCCGTGCGCCGTGTCGTCGCTCTCGATCCGCAGCTCCACCTCCTCGCCCGCGGCGAGGACGATTTGCGACGGGAAGAAGGCGAAGCGCTCGGCCGTGAGCTCGATCACGCGGCGCTCCGTCTGCACATGCGTCTCGCTCGCCGCCAGAACGCCCATCACGACGCCGAGCGCGATTGTTCGCAGCATGCCGTGTCTCACGTTGGCGACTCCTCTCTGCCCAGACACGTCAGAACCACCAGCCAAGGCCCACGTTCACGCTGTCGGGCGCGTCGATGACCTCGCTCTGGTTCCGCTGACGCGTGTAGTCGACCTTCACCGCGACATCGGGGTCGGGGAAATAAGTCACCCCCACCACCCAGGCGTCACGATCGAACTGCTCGAGCGGCACGAGGCCCTCCGCCATCCGGAACTGTGTATCGAAGTTCTCGTACCGCACGAAGGCGACGAGGTCACGTGGCGCGCCTCGATCCCACACGCGATAGGCAGCTTCACCATAGAAGCCGCGCATGGTGCGGGCGATGTTCGGCGAGACGCCTGTCAGGCGTTCGAGCGCGGCATTGAGCGCGGCGGTGTCGCTGATCCCGACCTGCGCAAACTGGCCGCGGAGCTCGAGCCGATCGCGCCGGTATCGCGCATCGACTTCTCCGATCCGCACCGTCGTCTCGAGTCGCGGCGCCGCAAAGCTCGACCGCCCGGTCCATCCGCTGACGCCGAGCGTCAGTCCTCGAACTCCCAGGTACTCCAGTCGACCGGTCGCCGCCGGGTGGCGGACGTTGGCCTCGGATCCCTTCTGCCGTCCGCCGCGGATCCCTTCGTCCGCGCTGAACTCGAGCGCGTCGAGCGGCGCCATCACGAACGCCCGGTATCGCAGCGCGCCCGCCAGCTCACCGTGCACCCCCGCGCCCACGTCGAACCACGTGCTCGGCACGATGACGGTGTCCACCATGGGCCGTTCGACGCCGTTGTAGACCGGCGGCTCGTGCCGCTCGTTGATGATCCCGATGGGCACGAGCACCATGCCGGCGCGGAGATTGAAACTGCGGTTCAGCAGGAAGTCGAGATACGCCTGCTCCAGTTCCAGTTCGCCCGCTTCCTCGAGTCCCTCGACGAAGGCGTGCTCCAGCTCAATCTCGCCGACGAAACGGATGCGCGGCGTGAACCCGTGATTGAGCAACAGCACGAACCGATGAAAATCGACGACCGTGTCGGCGTGCTCGACCGTGTTGACGTGGAAGTCCATGTATCCGGAGAGCGGTCCGGTCTGCGGGTATCGGGAGGATTCATCCACTGCGCTCTGGGCTTCCAGTCGGGTTGGAAGGCCGATCGCAGCTGCCAGCAGGACGCCTGGCAGCGCCAGACGGAGGCAGGCGGCAATATTTTGACTTCTCAAAATCACGAGCGAAGGCTAATCGAACTCTATTTCTCTGTCAATGCCGCCAGCGCCGCAGTTCCTGGTCGCGCTAACCTAAGCGCCGGATGCTGGAAATTCGGACCCTGACGGCCGACCGTGGTGATGCCGGACAGCGGCTGGATCTCGTTCTGCGACGTCATCTGACGGACGTCCGAGCCGCCACGCGCACCAGGGTCCAGCGGTGGATCACGGAGGGACTGGTCACAATCAATGGCGCCCGGATCACCCGCTCAGCAGCCCGCACGGTGCCGGGTGACATCGTTCGCATCACGGTGCCTGAGGCGCATCAGCCGCGTCCCGTCACCGCGGAGCCGATGCCGCTCGTCGTGGTGTACGAAGACGGCGACCTGATGGTGGTGGACAAGCCCGCCGGGGTGGTCGTCCACCCCACCTATCGCAACTATGAACGCACGATCATGAACGGCCTGCTGTGGCACGCC
>JBFWPD010000120.1:0-9428 GCA_050250175.1 Vicinamibacterales bacterium | reverse complement strand
GGGAACTGCGGTGTGTGGGCGCCGGCGTGTACGCGCCGCCCGCAAGGTGCAGTCATTCCCATCCCCCGAATCGGAGATGAGACGAGATGCTTCTGTTGATTTCACTGCTGCTTCTGATTGGATGGCTTCTGGGGATGCTCGGCGCGTACATGATTGGCGACATCGTGCACGTCCTGCTCGCGATCGGCCTTGTGCTCTTTCTCAAGGCGCGAAAGGACGCGGCTCGCCGCTTGGGTGACCGCTGACTCGACGTGCGCCGCGCATCGGACGTGCTCGACGACTTTCTCACGAGGTAGGACAACGCCGCGCTACGGCGAAGATGGCCGCCATCATTCCTGTGTCCCAGTACCTCGCCAACGGCGATGTCAGGCAGCGCATCGTGAGCCGGCTTCCGGCAAGCACGATGACCAGCGCGGTCGCCGCGAACTGGAGCCAGATCACATGCCACCCCCAAGAATTGGCAGCCCACGAGCGACCCACAGGTGCCGCTAATGAGCAGACCGGACTGTCTGCTCGTTACGCAGGCGTTCGTCGAGTGTCGTTACGCTTCTCTCGAGGACACCGTTCAGCGCATCCCGGCCCTGCAGGCCCTCGAGCCTTGCGCCGGACACGTAGGCAGCGCGGCCCAGCAGATGTCCGGCGATCGGAATGGTGAGCAGGAGGAAGACGATGGTTGCGGCGATCATGAAGGCGACATTCCAGTCGGACATCTCACATGCCACTCCCACGAGCACGAAACCAGCGCCCACAGTCCCCGCTTTCGTTGACGCATGCATTCGTTGCAGCGGATCCGAGAATCGCACCACGCCGAGGCTGGCCGCCACAAGAAAGATCACTCCAGTCGCCTTCAGCAACAGCGAGAGCAGCGCGATCATGAGTTGTCCCGTCCCTTTCGCTCGACAAAGATGGCGAACGCGCACGTGCCGACGAAGCTGATCAGGGCAACGCCGAGGCCGACCGTCAGGAATTCCCGTCTTTGGTTGACCGCCGCGGTCAAGGCGGCGATGGCGACCGCCAACCCGGTCATCATGTCCAGGGCGACGATCCGATCGACGAACGTGGGTCCTCTGAGCATGCGCCAGATGGCCAGGGTCAACGGGAACATGAGGACGAACGTCAGCAGTTCATTCTCGGTCTGAATCATCCTTCCAGCCTCGCGATTCGTCGTTCGAAGGCCTTCTTGATAGCCGCGACGGTTTGCTCAGTCGATTCGACGTTCAGCGCATGGACGTACAGGGTCCGCCGATCCTCGCTGACGTGCAGCGAACACGTACCTGGAGTGAGCGTGACCAGATTCGCGAGCAAGGCAATGCCCAGGTCGCTCTGCAATCGGAGCGGCACCGCCACAATCGCAGACGCGATCCGGGGCTTCCTGGCGAACGCGGCTCTGGCGACGGTGAGAGACGATAGGCCGAGCTCATAGAGGAACACGGCAACGAGCCCAATCGCTCCAAGCGTCCGACCGACCACCCGCGCCACTACGGTCCTCCGATCTCTGGCGGAGCGAGCACCGCTGCCATATAGGCCTGGGGATCAAGGAGCGCGCGTGCAGCGTTCTCTGCGTAGGCGATGAACGGTTCCGGCCAGAGGCTGAGGCAAAGCGTCACCGACGTCAACAGTACGCAGGCCGCGATGCTCTGGATCTGCAGCCGGCTCGTCAGCGCGTCCGCCGGGGCAGGGCGCCAGAAGGCCTCGATCCAGATCTTGCTCATCGAGAAGAGGGTCATGAGTCCCACAAACAGCGCCACGGCGGCCAGGAGCACGTCGCCGTGCCGGAAGCTGGCGTCGATGAGGAGCAGTTTTGCCCAGAACCCCGAAAGCGGTGGAACTCCCGCCAGTGACATGGCTGGGATGAGGAACAGCGCGCTCAGTACAGGACTTGCCGACAACAGTCCCCCGGACTTTCGAAGGTCGTACGTTCCAGAGGACTGGTGAATCGCCCCGGCAACCAGGAACAGATTGGCCTTCACCACGATGTGGTGCACGATGTAGAAGATCGCCCCTCCAAGCGCCGCAGGAGTCGCGACGGCGAGCCCGATGAGCATGTACCCAACCTGGCTGACGATATGGAAGGCGAGAATGCGTCGGACATCCCACTGAACCATCGCGCCGAAGACACCGAACAGCATCGTGCAGGCGGCGAGGACGACAACGACCTCGCGTATGCCAGTGCCTTCCATCGGAAAGATCAGCGTGAATACGCGAAAGCTGGCATAGACGCCCACTTTTGTCAGCAGGCCCGCAAAGATCGCGGCCACGGCGATCGACGCCGTGTGATACGACGCAGGAAGCCAGAAGAAGAGCGGAAAGTAGCCGGCCTTGATGCCGAATCCACAGAGCAGCAGCATGGCGGCAATCGTCAGGCTCGCTGACGGACCAGTGGCCGCGACCGCGCGAGATAGATCCGCCATGTTCAGAGTGCCCGTCGTGCCGTACAGCACCGCGACACCTGTCAGGAAGAGCAGCGTCGAGAGGATGTTCAAGACGGCGTACTTGAACGTGCCATCGAGTTGAGACGGCGTGCGCCCGACTATCAGCAGTCCCATCGCCGCGATGAGCATGACCTCGAACCAGACGTAGAGATTGAAGAGGTCGCCGGTCAGGAAAGCGCCGTTGACGCCCATCAACAGACCCTGCAGGAGCATGTGAAATCCTGCCTGCTCTTCATGCTGGGAGATGTCGCCCAGTGCAAACAGCAGTACGCCGAGCGCCAGCAGGCCTGTGATGACGACCATTGCGCCACTGAGCGCATCTGCTGCGAACACCACGCCGAAGGGCGGCGGCCAGCCACCGAATCGGACGACCTGCACGCCTTGGGTGTGAATGACGTTCAGCAAGAACAGCGATGTCCCGAACATGAGGGTCACGGCAATCAGCGAGACGGCGCGCTGAGCGACGCGGTGCGTTGAGAGGCACGCGTTCAAGGCCATCGCGCCCATCGGCACCAGGACGGGCCACAGCGCGGCATGTATCGTGACAAACTCGATCATGACTGGCTGACGTCGTCAAACGCCGAGCCCAGGCGCTCGGCGTCCTTGATTCGGCGCCCGTCCAGCGTGCCGAGTGTTCGATGGGTCTGGAGCACGAGGGCTGCACCGAATGCCGTCAGCGCGAAGCCGATGACGATCGCTGTCAGAATGAGGGCCTGCGGCAGCGGATTTGCGGCAGTCGACGGAAGCGTGACCTCACCAATCGCTATCACGGGCGGATCGGTCGGGCCTATCCGTCCAGCAAAGAACAGGGTCAAGTTCGCAGCGGCAGAAATGAGCGTGATCCCCAGCAGGGTTCGCAGCATATGCCGAGAGAGCAGCAGCTGGACTCCGCACGCGGCGATCACGGCGATGACGAGGGCATAAATGATCTGCATCGTCAGTCGCCTTCGTAGAAACCGAGGATGAACGACAGCACCCCTCCCAGCACGACCAGGTAGACACCAAGGTCGAACGCCAGCGGGGTGCCTGCGTCGATCCCGGAAATCGAGATCCACTGATGCGATAGGAACGATTGGTCGAGCAGCAGGCCTGGCAAACCGCTCGCAAGAGCACAAGCGAGCCCGAGCGCAGAGACAAGGGTCGGATCGATGGCGAGCATGTGTCGCGCGGCACGTACTCCCTCCGCGAGCGCGACCACCACAAAGGCCGACGCGGCGAGGAGCCCACCGACGAATCCGCCGCCCGGCTCATTGTGACCGCGGTAGAGAATGAACAGCGACACGCTCATCATTACGCCAAACAAGATGCGGGAGAACGCGGTGAAGACAATCGAGGGCATTTCAATTCCCGCCGGATCGGCCCTGGCGCCTGAGCAGGCTCCACCCGGCAGTCGCCGCGAACGCCACGACGGCAATCTCCCCGAGGGTGTCGAGACCACGGTAGTCCACGATGATCACGTTGACGACGTTGCGACCGTGCGCCTGGGTATAGCTCGTCGCCGTAAAGTACTGGGTGAGTGTGAGGTCGAGCGGCACCGCGATCATCGTCATCAGCGCCATGAACACGAGGGCTCCGATGCCCGTGCTGAGGAGTGCGTCGCGCCGCCATTCGTCCAGAGTTCTCGTCCGTCCTGACGGGGCAATGCGCAGGAGGAGTGCCGTGAAGATGACCACAACGAGCACTTCCACGGAGAACTGAGTCAGCGCCAGATCGGGGGCGCCGTTCATCACGTAGATGAGTGCCG
Source organism: Vicinamibacterales bacterium (assembly GCA_050250175.1). Taxonomy (GTDB): domain Bacteria; phylum Acidobacteriota; class Vicinamibacteria; order Vicinamibacterales; family CAVVIG01; genus JBFWPD01. Next base: position 5,252 of record JBFWPD010000120.1, on the reverse strand, counting down.
AGCCGAACCCAACGATACCGACGGAGAGCACGGTCACCAGCAGCGACGAGGCGCGCGTCGCCGCAATCGCGCCGCTCGCGATCAACGCGAGCACGGCCATCGAAGGAAGATCGAGTGTGGCGCTGTCCACGGGCACTCGAATCGGGCTCCGGCCGATCGCGAGTGCGGCAAAAACGATAGCGACGACAAACCACAGTACGATCGTGGAGTACCGGCGCTGATCGCCGTTTTGAAGGGAGCGTGTTGTGTAACGTGCCAGGACGAGAATGGCCCGATGGGCACGTACATAGCCCTCGTCTCCAAGCACGCGGTCAAGCGTCCTTAGTCTGCATAGCCGAAGCCGGAGATCGTCCCAGAAGCGGAAGATGACCAGGCCACCGCCGACCACGACGACGCTCAGGAATAGCGCCGTGGTAAATCCATGCCAGACCGACAGTGACAGATCAGAAGGCCGGCCAAGGAGAGCACTGACTGCGCGATCGCCAGCGCTTCCGACGATCAGATTGGGTGCAATGCCGCAAGCCATTCCGAAGACGCCAAGCACGAGCGGAGCGAGAATAAGGCCCGGCGTTTCACCGTGCGAGATTGCAGAGGGCGAGCCTCTTCCGGGCAGGTAGGGCCGAACTCCAGCAACAACGGCGATCGCCACGAAAATGGCGTTGACGATCAACGAAATACCGATCGTCACGGCTCCCGCCGAGTGCAGATGCCCCTCCAACACCAATTCCTTCGCGATGAACCCGAATCCTGGCGGCAGCCCCGCCATGGAGATCGCGCTGAGTGCAGCGGCAGCCGCGGTCATCGGCAGAGCGGAGCCCAAACCCCTCAGCCGTGTCAGTCGTCCCTCGTGCGTTGCGTGAATCACCGTCCCGGCGCAGAAGAACAGGGCGGCTTTGTACAAAGCATGCCCGAGCAGGAACGTGACCATGGCCGCTGTCGCCACCTCGCTCTCGAGTCCGATCAGTACGACGAGAAGAGCGAGTGACGCCACAGTCGATTGCGCCAAGAGTTCTTTGTATCCATCTGACGTCAAAGCGCGTACGGCCGCGACGAGCATCGTGACCGACCCCACGACGACCAGCGTCGTCGCGAATGCGGGCAGGCCGGAAAAGATGGAATCGAAGCGAGCCAGGAGATAGACGCCCAGTTTCACCATCGTTGCCGAGTGCAGGAAGGCGGACGCAGGCGTCGGTGCCTCCATTGCGGCAGGGAGCCAGAAGTGAAAGGGAAACTGGGCTGACTTCGCGAAAGCGCCGATGACGATGAGCGCCATGGCCGGCATGGCGACGGGGCTCGCGATCAGTCGGGTTCGTTGCGCGGCGATCTCTGAGAGAGAAAATGTGTCGAGGGCAATGCCAATCAGGAGGATGCCGGCGAAGAGAGACAGGCCTCCACCCGCGGTCACTAGCAGCGATTGGAGGGCCGCGCTTCTTGCCTCCGCGCGCTCTGAATGAAAGCCGATGAGCAGGAACGAGAGCAGAGTGGTCGCTTCCCAGAAGACGAACATGAGAATCAAGTCGTCTGCGAGCACCGCCCCGACCATTGCACTCATGAAGAGGAGGATCAGCCGGAGGAAGCGTGCGCCGAGCGCAGGTGCTCCGGCGAAATAGGCGCCAGAATAGACTGCGACCAGTGCGCCGATGCCCGTAATGATCAAGACAAAAAGCAGTGAGAACCCGTCGAGCCTCATCCCCAGCGAGACGCCGAGGCTCGGAATCCATGCAATTCTCTCGGTGAGGGCGCCCGCAGCGGGTAGCGTGCGACCGGCCGATGCAAAGTACACAAAGAGGGTCGCCGGAATGATGCTCGCGGCCCAGCCGCCGTGTGGACCCAGCCGCCGCAGGAGTGGTCCCGAGAAGGCGACAACCACAATCGAGATGATGAGCGCGAGCAGCACGAGCAGTCTCGAAACTAGGGCTGCGCCGGAAGACCCTTGAGGTCCGCTATCGGCGAGTTGAAAGTGAGATTCGCAAAATCGCGGCGCCCGGAGGCAACAAGGGCCATCAGGGCTGACCTACGAACGGTCCCACGGCTAGCCGCCAGGTGAAGCCTCCTGGTCTCACGACCATGAGATGGCGGCCCGACCATCCCGTTCCTGCAGCGGAGGCCCGCTGCACCCTTCGTTTCTGTTCCGAGCCTTCTCAGTATATCGCTCAGTCAAACAGTGCGCTCGATTCCTGCAGCCGGTCACACCGTTCACGTTGACGTTCTTCAGCGGTGACGTCGACGAGACCGCGTGCATGGTCCATGCATGATCGAGGTCCCTCTCACAGAGCAGGATCTCGAGTGACAGAGCTCGACTCCGGTCAGCATCTCGAGCTTTCCTTTGACCCGCCGCGCGCGCAACGTCGAGCTTGTTCAGAGGCTGGGAACCGGCGTAGATTGATGCCGAGGTGACCCACATGGCTGACACTGAGAAGTGCGCGCATCCCGCCTGCGAGTGCGTCGTGTCCAAGGGTGGAGCCCACGGGAAATACTGTAGTGAGTACTGCAAGGAGTCGGGACAGTCGACCGAGCTCCGCTGCGGCTGCAATCACCCGGCGTGCCGCCTCTAGATCGGTGACTGCCTTGGCAGTCACACTCCGGCGACACAGACGGGGCCTGATCTTCGGCCTCCGCGTGTCGCCGGAGGTCACATTCCGAGGCCGGGCCGGAGGCCGAAGAGTTCGGCCAGCTTCCGGCCGCCTTCCGCGTCGAGCGTGGCGAAACGAGCCTGCGTGAGCTGCGGCACGAGCTCGATCAGTCCAGGCAGAATCAACGTCGATCCATCATCGGACGGAGCGTCCAGAAACCCCCAGCCCTGGCGCATCAGCGGCCAGAATCCTCCGACACTGCCTTGCGAGGGAACGCTCGCGCCGTAGGCCCAGGGATATCGGGCTTCGTTTGCTGTGCGCGGCGCCCGCGCTTCGACCGCCGGCACGGACGCCCAGAGTTGAGCCCCGCGGCGTTCTCCTTCCAGCTGCGCGAGCAGTGCGATGTCGTACGGAATGGGCTGATAGTGACCGATGTAGAGCGCGGCCATGCGCCGGTTGCTGTCCACATCGCCGATCGAATCGTAGAGGTAGCCGCTGATGATGCCGAGGACGGGATCCGCGAACTTGTCGTGGCGGAGCTCGAGTGCGAGGTCGGTCTTCGCGTCAGCCCTCAGTCCGGCGTTCTCGAGCAGGCCGATGGCCTTCTCGGTCTCGGTTGCGATCGTCCGGCGGGCGTAGACCTCTCGATACACGAGTCCCGACACGCCTCGCTCGTCGCAGATCACCGAGGCGATGAAGTTGGGCAGTGCGGTTGTCGCCGCAAACAGCCCGTTGACGAATTCAATCAGCACCGGCTCCGGCTCGTCGAGTCGCTGAGAAGTGTCCGGCCCGACGCGCCACCAGTTCGGCTGTCCGTGAACCTCGGCGCGGATGTGATCGCGGGTCCAGACGCTGCGGACAATCGCGCCGTCCACCGCAAAGCCGGACCCTGTCTCGAATGACTGCGGCACCGTCTGCCGCTTCAACTGTTCCTCGACGGATATCGTCGGCTTCGTCGGCGGGACGACGATTCCCGTGCCGCCTGGTGCCTGCGCAGCCGACTCCAACCAGCTCTCGGGGTCACCCGCCGGTTGTGCGCCTTGCGAGATCCGTCGTGTTACTGCGTCCGGCGGCGGCCAGTCGGAGAATGCCGGTGCCTTGATCGGCGTCCCTTCTCCGAAGTAGATGTCGTCGCCCTCGGGAAACGTCGCGCTCACCATGGGGAAGACGGTGAACTGATACCGGGACGCGATCTCGGGTACCTCGGTCTCGAGGTACGCGCCAAGGCTCCGGCTCGTGACCTTGTCGGCCAGCGCCGGCAGCGTCGAGAACGCACCTGGCTTCTTGCCCCAGAGTCCTTCGAGCAGTACTCCCGAGAACAGGCACCGGTCTTCCTCGGGTGTGGGTCCCGGCACCATGAACGTCGCGTTGCCATCCTGCGCCGCAATGAACTTGTCGATGGCAGGGGGCCGTCCCTGGCGCACCGGACCGCGGCCCAGCACCGCATCGGGTGTGAGATCGGACGCTGCGACATCCGGCGGCAGGTCGCGGCACGCGTCGGCGAAAAGCGCGATCTGCCGTATGCCGTAGAGGTAGAGCCGGCGGCGCAGCGGCTCGACGGCCACCGCGCGCAGCTCCTTGTTCCAGTCCGAGAGCAGCCACAGCCCCTCTTCCGCCTCTCGGATGAGGCCATGTCCGGCGAAGTAGATCACGAGGCGATGAATCGGCGTGGACGTATCGGCGAGCGTTGTGTCGAGCTCCGCCCGCAGACGGGTGAACGTCACCGGTTCTTCTTCGTCCGTGAGGAGCCTGGCCTCGTAGCCGAGCGCGGTTGCCCATTCATGAAACGCACGCGCCCCGTTGACGGCGCCGGCCAGGAAGGGAAGCGGACGCGCATCGCTGACGCCGATCGAGAGAGCTGCCATCCGCTTGCCGTTCGGCATCAGTGTCACTCCGACAAATGACTACGCGATTGCGCGCGACATTCTAATTGCTGGGGCATGGTGGCTCAATTACCATCGCGCCGATGTCGAACAACAACGCTGCGCGAGATTACGTCAAGTCGCTCGATCTCTCCGGGACGCCGCGCGGAATTCTTGCGCAGGATGCGGCAACCGAAGCGACCGAGGTCTTCATCGGCGCCAGGAACCAGGCGCTCGTGGTCGGCTCCGGACTCTTCTCGTTCGCGCGCGGCGTCACGCCGGAGATTCGCGAAGCGATCTCCGATTCTGCGCTGCTCGCCCAGCTCGTCGCCAACAAGCGGCAGGCGATGGACGCGTCGCCGATGGAGTGGTATGGCGAGTATCTCGGTGTGCTTCAGAACATCGGCTGGGTGATTCAGGGCGGCGGCTGGAACGACTACTCGACGAAGGGCTCGGCCGTCGAAGTCCACCAGAAGATCATCGAGGTCCTGACTGTCGCGCTCGGGCCTTCCGTGGCGGCCACAGCCATCGTGAAGTCCGCCCTCGACGCGCTGCAGGCGATGGCGCCGGACAGCTCGTGGCTCACGATCTTCAGTCGTGAATCGCAGAAGGCAAAGATGGCGCGCTTTCAGATCGGGCTCGTCGAGGCCAATGAAGAAGCTGATGTGTTTGTCTCGATGCTGGCCTGCCTGATCGAAGCGAAGTCGTCGATCACGCAGGTGCTCTTCTTCAAGTTCAGAGAGGAACAGGCGACGTTCAAAGCGAACAGCGCAAAGGCGTCCATCAACAAGCCCGCGATCACCGACCTGGGTCCGAC
>JBFWPD010000119.1:0-9486 GCA_050250175.1 Vicinamibacterales bacterium | reverse complement strand
CGGCGGCGAGGACACCCAGAAACGCATCCTCCGCGGCGCTCGCGACATCCAGCTCTGTTACCCGACGCTCGGCATCGGCCACGCTCAATTGGGCACGCGCGAGATCCACGGCCGCGCCCCTTCGTCCGAAATCGACGGCCTCCCACGAGAGGAGGAGCCCTCCGGCGCTGCTCCAGAGGCCGTCAAGCGTTTCCGTCTCCAGGACGGGACCGGAAACGGCCGGAATGACGGGCTGTGGCAGCAACAGTCCGAACACGTTGTTGCGCGTCGCCCGGTTCACTTGCCACAGGAGGTCGGCCCGCGGCAGGTAGGCCGTGCGCGCGACGCCGATCTCGTCCGACGCGGCCTGCGAGCCGGCGCGAGCCTGGCGGATGGAGGGATGATTGCGGAGCGCCAGTTCGACGGCCGCCCGCAGCGTCAGCGGAGCGTCGGGAGTCTGCTGTGCGGACCCGTACGCTGGAAACACGAGCAGGAGAGCCAGCAAGACAACGGTTCGCGTCACGGCGTTGTGCACGCCACCTTTCTTGCAGCACTTCGACAGACAGAGATTCCCTGACATGATCAGCCAATCGTATGTGGCTCGACGGATGGGCCAGCCTGACATCTTGCTGACATTTGTGTCAGGAACGGTAGGCGATAGGCCGCACCTCGGTAACATGCCCGTGTGCGCGTTCTCGTAGTGGAAGACGAGCGAAAACTGGCGCAGGTACTGGCCTCGGCGCTCCAGGCCGAGTGCTACGAAGTCGCCGTGGCGCCAACCGGCGAGGATGGCTTCTTCCGCGCCAGCGCCGAATCGTTCGACCTCGTCGTCCTCGACCTCATGCTGCCGGGCCGCGGCGGCCTCGAGATCCTGGAGACGCTGAGAAAGCGGCACGTGCCCACGCCGGTGCTGATTCTGACGGCGCGCGACAGTATCGACGATCGCGTGCTCGGGCTTGATCTCGGCGCCGATGATTACCTGGTCAAACCGTTCGCGCTGCCGGAGCTGCTCGCCCGCATTCGCGCCCTCCTACGGCGCGGCCGGCCGTCGGAAATCCTACACTTGAAGGCCGCCGACCTGGAGATCGATCTCATCAGTCGCCGCGCGATGCGCGGAGAACGAACGCTCGATCTCACGTCCCGCGAATTCGACCTGCTCGAATACCTCCTGCGTCATCGGGGACATGTCGTCTCGAGGGAGATGCTGGCGCACGATATCTGGAAGGAGCCTCGGCGAGCAACGCCTATCGACAACGTCATCGATGTGCAGATGGCAAGACTGCGTCGGAAGGTTGATCGTGAAAGCGATGAGCGGCTGATTCACACTGTCCGCGGGGTTGGATTCGTCCTCCGCGAGGGCGAGCCATGAAGCTGCCCTGGCCTGCACCGTCGATTCGTGTGCGCCTGACAGCATGGTACGCGGTCGTGCTCACGGCCATGATGATCGTCTACGCAACGACGACGTTCGTGTCCGTGCGGCATGAGTTCATCGAGCAGCTCGACGATCGGCTTCACGAAGATCTCGAGGCCGCCGAGGCGCAGTTGACAAGGACATCCGACGGGCGTGTGGGATGGATAAGTGCGCCGCATCCGGATGCCCATGGTGATGACGCCGCAATCTACGAGGTGTGGTCTGCGGCGGGCGAGCAGCTGAATCGGTTCGGCGCCGGCGTGCGGCTTCCGCCGCTGGCGCTCGCGTCAGTCGGTTCTCCCTATCGCTACGACACGCTTGTGGTGGATGGCCAACGGTGGCGTGCGGTGGCCTCACCCGTCCTGGTTGATGATCGGAGCGTGGTCGTGCGAGTGGCGCGATCGGAAGAGCGCCTGCGAGAGGAGCTTTCGGAAGTGCTCGTCGTCCTCGCACTGGGCCTTCCGCTCGTGGTGGCGCTCGCCGGTATTGGGGGCTACCTCCTGGCGCGCAGAGCCCTGGCACCGATCGATCAGCTCGCCGTCGACGCGCGGAGAATCACCGCTGAACGGCTGCACGAGCGCCTGACCGCGCCGCATTCCAGGGACGAAATCGGCCGGCTCACCGCCGTGATCAACGACACGTTCGGACGTCTGGAATCCTCCTTCGATCAGCTGCGGCGGTTCACTGCGGATGCCTCTCACGAGCTGCGCACTCCCCTGGCCATTGTTCGCGGCATCGGCGAAGCGGCCGTCGCAGAGCGTCGCAATCCAGCGGAGTACGAGGAAACGATCGGGAGCATGCTCGAGGAGATCGACCGCATGACTGGCCTTGTGGATACCTTGTTGCGGTTGTCTCATGGAGACGCTGGCACGATCCGGTTATCGCGCGAGCCGCTCGATCTCGGACAACTCGCTCGCGAAGTGGCGGTATCCCTCAGCATCCTGACGGAGGAGCGCAGCCAGTCGATCGCGTTCAACGTCGCCGAAGGCGTCGTCGCGCCAGTGGATCGCCTGGTGCTTAGAGAAGCGCTGGTGAATATTCTGGATAACGCCATCAAGTACAGCCCGAGCGGCTCGACAATTCTCGTCCGCGTTGAGCCACGGAGCGATCACGCCATCATCGCTATCGCTGATCAGGGTCCCGGCATTTCTCCCGAACATCGCGAGCGCATCTTTCACCGCTTTTTCCGCGTGGATGAAGCGCGCACGCGGGACCGCGGAGGGGTGGGACTTGGTCTCGCTATCGCGAAATGGGCAGTCGAACTGCACGGGGGGCAGATTTTAGTGGTGGAGCGTGCGGGCGGCGGATCTGAGTTTCAGGTGCTGCTGCCCTTCGACGCAAAGAGCGCAGCGACTCGCGACGGGCAGGCGACTTCAAGGTCTTGGGGAGGGTCATCATGAAAAGAGTCTTTGTCGTGGCGTTCGCCGCTGTGGCGGTGCTGGTATGTGCGTCCCTGGGACGGGCGCAGGAGATCCCACGTGAGTACCAGGAGGTGCTGACCACGCTGGGCAAGCAGGGAGACTACAAGGACAACGTGCTCAAGGTGAATATCCCGCGCAACGACCTCACCGTGACCGTCGCGGACGTCAGAACGCCGACGCCGTTCGGCTTCGGTGGGTGGGTGGCGATGACGAAGGGCACCGGCGGGATGGAAGTCGCCATGGGCGATTTGGTGTTGACGCAAGAGGAAGTCAACCCCGTCATGTCGGCACTCCTCGACAACGGCCTCGACGTGACGGCGCTACACAACCACTTCTTCTGGGAGGAACCTCGCATCTTCTATATGCACGTACATGGTCACGGTTCACCCGCGGATCTCGCGCGCAGGCTCAAGCCAGCACTCGATCTGATCGGAAAGGGCACGTCGCCGCCAGCGAATAGGCCTGCCGGAACCGCGGCAACACCAGGCGCCCCGCTGAACACTACGCGCATCGCCCAGCTCGTGGGTGCTCAAGGCGAGCGGAGCGGCGACGTCTACAAGATCACCATTGGCCGCAACGACCTTTCTATCACGGAGATGGGCGCGGTCATCAACGCTCGCATGGGACTCAATACGTGGGCTGCGTTTGTCGGCACGAACGACAACGCGGCGATCGCCGGCGACGTCGCCATGCTGGGCCACGAGGTGACAGCGGTGCTGAAGGCGCTACGTAAGAACGACCTTGACGTGGTCGCGATCCACCACCATATGACGCAGACGCAGCCAACGATCTTTTTCCTGCATTACTGGGGCACGGGACCGGCAGAAAAGCTGGCGATGGGATTCGAGGCCGCGCTCGCGGAGCTGGGACAAGAACGCCCGGCATCGGGACGATGACCGAACGGCAAGACAGCATCCGCAGAAGCATCAGGGAGGACGTATGCGAACGATCATCGTCGCGTCGCTGGTCATGCTCGCGGCCGCCGCCATGACACATGCGGCGAGCCGAACAGTTGATTTCAGCCAGGACTCGCCCGATCAGCCACCAAAGGGTTTCGAATTCGGCCACACGGCCAGGGTCGGAGCCCCCGGGAAATGGGTGGTGCAAGCCGATGGCGGCAACAAGTACCTCGCGCAGCTCGACGCAGATCGAACCAGCGCGCGTTTTCCCGTCGCTGTGCTGGCAGACGTCGAAGCCGCGGATGTCGATCTCTCCGTTCGCTTCAGGCCCATCTCCGGCCAGGTGGACCAGGCCGCTGGACTGGTCTGGCGGTATCAGGACGAGAACAACTACTACATCGTGCGGGCCAACGCACGCGAGAACAACGTCGTGCTCTACAAGGTCCAGAATGGCCGGCGAAGCGACCTCCCGCTTAAGGGTGAGGGACGCACATACGGTAAGCCCTCCAAGGTTCCGGCCGGTCAGTGGGGCACCTTGCGAGTGATCGTCAAGGGTTCGCTATTCGAGGTGTACCACAACAGCAGCAAGCTGTACGAAGTCGAAGACACGACGTTTACGCAACCGGGCAAGGTGGGCGTGTGGACGAAAGCCGACTCCATTACGCATTTCGACGACCTGACGGTCGTGACGCAGTAGCGCCATGCTCACTCGAAGCAGATCGATGTTCCGGAGGGTCACGCCTTTTGCCTGGACCGCCGTTTCGATGCTTGCCGCGGCGTGCGGGTCGCCGGGACCGCCGGAGCGCGCCGTAACGATCTACGTATCCACGGATCGCGTCTTCTCGGAGCCTGTCCTGCGGGAGTACGAACGGCGATCGGGCGTCCGCGTGAATGCGGTGTACGACACGGAAGAGACCAAGTCCACGGGTCTCGCGAACCGACTGCTCGCCGAAACGAACCGTCCGCAGGCCGACGTGTTCTGGTCGAACGAGCCCGTCCGGACGCTGGTGTTGAAGTCGCGCGACGTGCTCGCGGCGTACCGCTCGCCGAGCGCCAAAGGCATTCCTGACGCGCTGGTGGATCCGGACGGATATTGGACGGGCTTTTCGGCGCGCATTCGCGTGATCGCCTACAACACGACGCTCGTGCAAGCCGAAGAGGCGCCGCGCTCGGTCTTCGATCTCGCCGACCCGAAATGGAAAGGCCAGATCGCCATGGCGGATCCCCGCTTCGGATCCACCTCGTTCCACGTCGCCGCGCTGTATGCGCACGCGGGCGACGCGAAGATGGACGACTTCCTCCGGCGTCTCGCCGCGAACGGCGTCCGCGTCGTCGACAGCAACTCGACGGTTCGCGACCTTGTCGTCCGCGGAGAGGTCAAGGCAGGGCTCACCGATACCGACGATGTGAACGTCGCCATCGAGGATGGCGAGCCGGTGGCGATGGTCTTGCCCGATCGGGACGGTCTCGGGGTGCCGGTGATGCCCAACATGGTGTCGCTCATTGCCAACGCCCCTCATCCGGACGAAGGCCGTGCATTGATCGATTACCTGCTCTCGGCCGACGTCGAGCGCATGCTCGCCGAGTCCGCGGCGGTGCAGATTCCTCTGCACACCGGGGTGGCGGGGCCCAGGAACATTCCGGCGATCGACAGCTTCCGCCCCATGACGCTCGATTACAGCGAGGCAGCGGCCCGAGTGGAAGAGGTCACGCTGCGCGCCGCAGCCATCCTCGGGTTATAGGGCTCGCCCGCACTTGAGCAGCGCCGCGGTCCGTCGGTCGTCGCATTGACCCATGTGGGGACGTCGCTCGAGCCGAACGGTGGTGCTGGGGATCGCGGTCGCGGCGAGTGTCATTGTTTGCGGGCTGCCGCTCGCCTACATGCTGGTGCGGGCGGGAACTGCAGGCGGCGCGTACGCGGCGTTGCTGCTCGACGCCCGGCAACGCGCGCTTCTCGCCAACACCGCCGCCTTGGGCACCGGAACCGCGTTGCTCGCGACCCTCGTCGGGGCACCGATTGGACTCGCGCTGGCCCGTGTCGCCATCCCGGCAAAGCCGATCTGGCGGATCGCGCTGGCCGCGCCGGTGCTGCTGCCGCCGTACGTCATGGGCCTGGCCTGGGTGTACCTGACGGGCTCCGCAGGTCTCATGGCCTCGATCGCCGGTCGAGATCTCGGGGCCGAGTGGACGTACAGTCTGCCGGGCGCCGTCCTGGTGCTGAGCCTCGTCTTCTATCCTCTCTCGATGCTGGCGACGGAAGTCGCCGCGCGCCGGGTGGAGCCGCGCCTCGAGGAAGCCGCGCTCGTTGTCGCCTCGCCAGGTCGCGTCCTGCGGGGCATCACGCTGCCGCTCGTCGCGCCGAGCATCGGCGCCGCGGCTCTCGTCATCTTCGTGCTCGCGGTGTCAGAGTTCGGCGTTCCCGGGCTGCTCCGCGTGCGGGTCTTCACGACCGAGGTGTTCACGGCGTTTGCGGCCCTGTACGATTTCAGCCGCGCCACGGTCCTGTCGCTGCCGCTGCTCGCCCTTTCGATTCTGGTCGCGGCCCTTGCCGCGTCCCTCGTCGGTGAACGACTGGTCGCCACGCGGCGTGGATTGTCGGGCGCGGAGCCACTCGCCTTCGAGGGGTGGACACGACGGACGAGCGTAGTCGCTGGCTGCGTGCTGGCCATTGCCCTTGTGATGCCGCTGGCCGTGCTGACCTGGGAAGCGCTTGGCATCTCCTCTATGTCCTCACTCGTTCAAGGCTCACGCGAGGCCATTCGTAACAGCCTGGGCCTTGCCGGGCTCGGCGCGACGGCGGTGACCCTCCTGGCCGTGTGGCTGGGCTACGCACGCGCACGGGCGGCGCGGCGCGTCGGGATCGCCCTCGATGTCCTGTTCGTCGTCCTCTTCGCCGTGCCCAGCACCGTCGTCGGCGTCGGCCTGATCGGGATCTGGAACCGCTCGGGCATCCTCGGCAACATTTACGGTACGCAGGGGATGCTGCTGTTGGCCTATCTCGCGAGATTTGTTCCAGTGGCGGCACTGGCGCTGGCGGCCGGCATCCGGTATGTGCCGATGTCTCAGGAGGAGGCCGCCGCAGTCGCGGGCGCACGCTGGTGGCGCGCGATGGTCCGCATCGTGCTGCCCCAAATCAAGCTGGCCCTCCTCGCCACCTGGACGGTCGTGTTCATCCTCGCCTTCGGGGAACTCGGCGCCAGTCTCCTCGTGGCGCCGCCGGGCGAAGCCACGCTGCCGATTCGCATCTACACGATCATCGCGAACACGGCGCCGGCGCAGGTCGCCGCGCTGGCGCTCCTGCAGTCGCTCGTCGTCCTCTCCCCACTGGCCGCTCTGGCGCTCGCGACGACCGTATGGCGACGGCCATGAGTCGGCCGTTACTGCGGCTTGCGGGTGTCACCAAGCGATACGGACAGCGCACGGTCGTCGATGGCATCTCATTCCACGTACATGCGGGAGAAAGCGTCGTCATTCTGGGCCCAAGCGGGTGCGGCAAGACGACCGTGCTCCGGCTTATTGCGGGACTGGAGCGACCAGACGCGGGCGAGATCGAGCTCGATGGTCGGGCGGTCGCTCGTACGGGACGGAATCTCGTGCCGCCGTACGAGCGACACCTGGGCTATGTGTTCCAGGACCTGGCGTTGTGGCCTCATCTGACCGTCCGCGAGAACCTGGACTTCGTCATGCGGTCCGCCGCCGTCCGTTCCGTGGAACGTGCGGAACGAGCCCGGGAGATGCTGGCGCTGGTTCGGATCGAGACGCTGGCGGATCGCCATCCGCACCAGCTCTCGGGCGGCGAGCAGCAACGCGCAGCGCTCGCACGCGCGCTCGTCGGACGTCCGCGCATGCTGCTGCTGGATGAGCCATTCTCCAGCCTCGATTCAGACTTGCGCATCCTGCTGCGGGACGAAGTCCAGCGGCTGCGGCGCTCACTGCATGTGACGTCGATCTGCGTCACCCACGACCGCGAGGACGCAGCGGTGCTTGCCGACCGTGTCATCCAGATGCACGCTGGTCGCGTGGTGGACGCGGGTGCGGGAGATGGCAAAGGGACCCGGACATGAGGGTCGTCGTGGCAATGGCCGCGGTTCTGCTCGGTGCGGCGTCCACCCTGTTCGCCCAGGAGCAGGCCGTCTGCCGTTTCTTGTGTGGACCGGAGTTCCATGTCGAGCCGACGGTCACCTTCGGGAATCTCCTGGAGCGGCCCCGAGTCGTCCGCGAGAACGGCGGGATCGCACGTGAGCCACACGAGACGGATGTTGAAATCATTCTCTCGCTTGGCCTGCCGACCCGGGTCTCGTGGCTCGAGTTCACCATGGAAGCCATCTTTCTGCCCTTCGATCGTGAGGGCACACCGGAGCTCGAATTCGAGACTAATCTCACCTGGCTGCCATCGGCGGCAACGGGTGGATGGGTGAGCTCGCACTTCGACATCGTGGACAAGTTCAGTGCCGCCGAACGGCCGACCGACACCCGCGCGTACACTCACAAGTTGAACGTCGAGCTCGATACGAGCGTCGCCGTCTTCAACTGGCTGCGGGATGATCGCTGGCTGAAGGGCGTCGAGATCGAAGGGTCGCTCGACTATGTGGCCACGGGCCTGCCGAAACCTGGCGATATTGTCGATGACGTCCGGCTCGTCGATCCGGCGAGCCCGTGGTCACTCTCCGTCGTTGTCGTGCTGCCGGTCGCACCTTGGTAGGTCGTCACCTTGGAACGTGGCGGTTGCGCGAGCTCGCGTGATCAATATCGCGGTCCTGCGCTTCAGACCTGGACCGCCTTTAGACAATTCTCCGGTCCAGAACCGGATGCTCATCTGGGGGTTCAAATCGTGGGCTGACGTTGGTCCAGAAACGAAACAGCTGACGTTAGGAAGACGCGGTGTGTGCTGCCGCGTGTCGGGTGTACGATGATGAGGTCTTGAGCTGGGGCGTCAGACTGCGGACGTGTGGCGGTCGCCACACACGTTCCGCGTGGTGATGTCAATGTCAACGGCCTCACGATCTCCCTCGCTGCTCCGTCTCATCGCGTGGGCGTGCCTCGGGCCCATTGCGGCGGTCGGGGGCTTCGCCGTGCTCGTCTTTGGTTTCGGCGCGCTGGCGGTCTGCGTTCGACTGCTGCTCGCGCTGTTCGGGCACGGCGGCATTTAGCCCGCTCAACGCTGAGCCTCCGCTCTTTGAGCCCGCGTCCGTCTATCGCCGTGCCCGCGCGCTGACCCAGCAACCCCATTTCAAGGCTCTTGTCGTCCGGGTCGGTCGAACGCCGTTCTGCTCCTCGGCATTGCTGGCGTTGCAGTCGTGTCTTCACGCGGTCTCGACGTGTGAGTGTCGCCGGTTGGGTGGTCGTAGTCCGCGGCGCAGGAGGCACCCGTCCTCGGCCACCGGCTGCACCCAGCAAGCCGCCCGTGCGGCGTGCCAGGAAACCTGACACGCTGGTTGCGGTCGCCGGTGACCGCGGGCGCCTCGCGCGCCGCTTCTGTCCTCGCCGGGACGCGTGATGGTTCCTGGCTTCTCACAAAGGAACCAATCACGGTTCCCAGGAGGAGCAGAACCATGAAGACCACCAGCCAGGCCGACAGCGTCACCGTCAAGATCACCGCGAACGACAAGGGCAACCCCGCCGGCAAGCTCGCCGACGCCGAGCTCCACTTCGCCGACGGTCCCCTCGCCGGGCTCAAGCTGATCGGATTCGCGATTGGGAGCGCCGCGGGACCGGTGGCCGGAACGTCACGTTCCCGGCGCGGCAGTACAGCGTGAACGGTGAGCGCCGCAGCTTC
>JBFWPD010000118.1:0-9559 GCA_050250175.1 Vicinamibacterales bacterium | reverse complement strand
GCCGGCCCTTCAGGAATCGGAACGTCGTCTCGTCGGGGTTCACGTAGCCGACGCGTGCGCCGCCTTCGATCGACATGTTGCAGATGGTCATCCGCTCGTCGATGGTCATGCGGTCCACGGCCGTGCCGCCGTACTCGTAGGCGAAGCCCACGCCGCCATTCACGCCGAGGCGGCGGATGATCGTGAGGATGACATCCTTGGCGTACACGCCGGGGGCCAGCGTCCCGTTGACGTCGATCCGCCGCACCTTCAATGGATCGAGCGCAAGGCACTGCGAGGCCAGCACGTCGCGCACCTGCGAGGTGCCGATGCCAAACGCGATCGCCCCGAGCGCGCCATGGGTCGACGTGTGGCTGTCGCCGCACGCGATCGTCATGCCCGGCTGGGTGAGACCGAGCTCGGGCCCGATCACGTGAACGATGCCCTGGTCGCTTCCCCCCGGCGTCCCCGGTGCGAAGAGCTGAATGCCGAATTCACGGCAGTTCCGCTCGAGGACCGATGTCATTTCCTCCGCAGTCAGGTCGAGGAAGGGACGGGATTGCGCATTCGTCGGGACGATGTGATCGACCGTGGCGAAGGTGCGCTCGGGAAACGCCACACGCCAGCCATGCTGGCGGACCATGTCGAAAGCCTGAGGACTGGTGACTTCGTGGATCAGATGAAGACCCACGAAGAGCTGCGTCTGGCCGCTGGCCAGTGTCCGGACAGTGTGTTCGTGCCAGACCTTGTGAAAAAGCGTGCTCATGATGTGACGCAGATAGGATACCGTTAAATCCTTCCCCCTTGCCACGCACCCCTCAATCCCAGGAGGCCGCACCGTGAGAAGCAGCCTGCGTTTGCTGAGCGTGCTGGCCTCGATTGCCGCGCTGGCCTTGTTCGCTGTCGACGGTTCGCTCGAGGGCCAGCAGTTGCGCGCGCCGCTGTCGGTCAACGCATGGGGTTCCGCGCTTGGCTCCTGGCCGGGCCGCGTGGACACGATGCTCAGGGACGGTGGGCTCGCGATTCAGGGCGTGCAGTCCGACACCGTGCTGCCCGGACGGACCTACGAACGTTTGTCACAGCAGTACCTGGGTGTGCCGGTTTTCGGCGGCCAGCTCGTACAGCAGCGCCTCGGAACGGATGTCGTCGGCGTCAGCGGCCGTGTGTTTGAGGACGTCGATCTCGCGACCGTGGTTCCGGCCCTGAGCGGTGGTGACGCCGCGTCGCTTGCGTCGGCCGACCTCGGCCCAGGCGCCGTCGCCGGACCGGCTCAGCTCGGCATCCTGCCGATCGCCGGCCGGTTCGCTCTCGTCTACCGGGTGACGGTGCGGGGTCTCTACGACATCCGTCGCTACGACGTCGATGCCACGACGGGCGTGATCGTGCAGTCACGTTCCGAGATTCGAACGCAGGGCGCTGTCGGACGCGGCACGGGGCTGCTCGGCGACGACAAGAAGGTGAGCGCTCAGCGGATTGCAGGCGGCGCGTTCCTGCTCGTCGACGTGCTGCGGCCCGGTGGGCCATGGACGTTCGCGTTCGACGGATCGATCGATCGCCTGAACAGGTTCCTCATCGAGGGTCTGCTGTCGGACACTGATCTGGCGCGCGACTCGAACAACGACTGGGTGGATCGGCCGGTGGTCGACGCACATGTCTACAGCGGGTGGGCGCAGGACTACTTCTTCAAGCGGTTCGGGCGCCGGGGTGTCGACGACAGAAACCTCGAGATGTACGTCATCGCGCATCCGCTCTCTCGCTCGCTGGCCTCGTCCCAGCCGCCGGACATCACGGGGCTCTTCCTCAACAACGCCCTCTACGTGCATCCTGCGCTCACGATGTTCGGCGACGGCGACGGCGTCATTTTCGACGCGCTTGGGGGCGCGTTCGACGTCGTTGCCCACGAGTGGACGCATGCCGTGACCGGTTTCTCGTCGGGCCTCGAGAACGCGGACGAACCGGGCGCACTGAGCGAGGCCTTTTCTGATGTCATGGCGACCGGGGCGGAGTTCATGCTGATCACGCCGGACATGCCTCAGCAGGGCCCGAACTTCGTGATGGCCGAGGATGTGACCCGTATATCCCCGGGGCACATCCGATCGATGCAGAACCCGTTGTCGAACGGGAACCCCGATCACTACTCCCTGCGCCAGTTCGTCGGATCGCCCGTCGACAGCGGCGGGATTCACATCAACTGCACGATCATGACGCACGCCTTCTACCTTGCGGTCGCCGGTGGCACCAACCGCGTGTCCGGCATGAACGTGCAGGGGATCGGCACGGCCAACATCGCCGACATGGAACGCATCTTCTACCGCGCCTTCGTCTTCATGCTGGGTCCGTTGTCGCAGTTCTCTGACGCCCGGGCAGCGACGCTGCAGGCTGCTGCAGAGCTCTTCGGCGCGTCGAGCCAGCAGCGGATTCAGCTGGAGCGGGCGTGGACCGCGGTGGGAGTGAACTGATGCGTGTGCTGCTGCTCTCAGCCCTGATGGCGATTGCCGCACAACCGGCGTTCGCGCAGGGCCCCTGGCTGGGACGGGCACGGCTTGGGCTGTCGGCCGGTCTCCAGCCCGAAGCCAAAGGCTTCTCACAGGTATCCACGCTCGTCGAGTACGTCGAGCCCGCGCCTCTCACGATCTCGCGCGACGAGGGTGGCGCGCCGTTCTTCGACATCGGCGTGGCGTTTCCACTGGCGGGACGTCTTGGCGGCAGCGTCGCACTCTCGGCGCTGAGCACCGACGGCGCGGCGACGCTTCAGGCCGGCATTCCGCATCCCTTCTTCTTCGACGCGCTCCGGCCGATCAGCGGCAATGTGAACATCCAGCGCAACGAGCTCGCGGTTCACGCGGGTGTCGGCGTGCTCGTGGGCGGCGGACCTCTCGACCTCATCGTCTCCGGAGGGCCGTCGTTCTTCCGGGTCAGGCAGGACGTGGTCACCGCCGTGGACTACGAAGAAGCCTATCCGTACGACAGCGCCTCGTTCGTCTCGGCGACCCTCAGCGAGGCCAGCGCGTCGAAGGTGGGCTACCATGCGGCGCTCGATCTGACCTGGCGCTTTTCGCGTGTCTGGGGGCTTGGTGCGCTCGTGAGATACGCACGCGCCGAAGTGCCGCTGGTGGCCGGGGACATCGAGGCGGAGCCGATGAAGGTGGGCGGCTTGCAGGCGGCCGCCGGCCTCCGCCTCATCTTCCCGTAGCCTGAAGCCCGTAGCCCGTAGCCCGTAGCCCGAAGCCCGTAGCCTGTAGCCTGATCATGATCTGTCGCCAGTGCGGAACCGAGATCGCCGACAAGGCGCTCATCTGCTATCGGTGTGGCGCCGCCACCACTGAAGCGAAGTTCAAGCCGTACAAGCCGAAGCGCCGCTCGTCGCTGCTGCTCCTGCTGATGCTCGTGCTCGCGCTGGTCCTCGTGGTCCTGATGGCCCTGTACTTCCAGGCGCTCGGCAGCGGGAACACGGCGCCGTCGCTGGTGTGGGCGATGGGTGTCGTGGGTGTCGCCCTGCTGGTGCTCCGCGTGCTCGCCCGTCGGCGGGGATGATAGACTCGGCCTCATCGTGAATTCCACGGCTGCGATTCGACACGACTGGACGACTGCGGAGATCGAGGCCATCTACACGGCGCCTCTTCCCGATCTCATCCTGCGCGCACAGTTCGCTCTACGCGCGCATCATGCGCCCGACGAAGTCCAGGGTTGCATGCTGCTCAGCGTGAAGACGGGCGGATGTCCGGAGGACTGTGCGTACTGTCCGCAGTCGGCGCGCTACAGCACCGGCGTGACCCGCACCGATCTCGTCAGCCTTCCCGAGCTGCAGCAGGCGGCGGAGCAGGCACGCGCGCAGGGCGCGACCAGGTTCTGCATGGGCGCCGCGTGGCGCGATGTGCCGGACGGCGCACCGTTCGAGCGCGTGCTCGACATGGTGCGCGTCGTCCGATCGCTCGGGATGGAAGCCTGCTGCACGCTGGGCATGCTCACGCAGGAGCAGGCCGATCGTCTTGCGGAAGCGGGCTTGAGCGCCTACAACCACAACCTCGATACGTCGCCCGAGTTCTACGGCCACATCATCACGACACGGACGTACGACGAGCGCCTCGAGACGCTCGCGCGCGTGCGGCGCTCCGGCGTGACCGTCTGCTGCGGGGGCATCATCGGCATGGGCGAGGACCGCGCCGTTCGCTACCGGCTGCTGCAGCAGCTGTCGTCGCTCGATCCTCATCCCGAGAGCGTGCCGGTGAACATGCTCGTCAGCGTCGAGGGCACGCCGCTCCAGGATCAGTCACCGGAGGATCCGCTCGAGCTCGTCCGAACGATTGCGACGGCCCGCATCCTGATGCCCGCCTCGATCGTGCGGCTGAGCGCCGGACGGCTGTCGCTCAGCGACGAGGCGCAGGCGCTCTGCTTCCTCGCCGGCGCCAACTCGGTGTTCCTTGGCGATCGGCTGCTCACGACGCCCAACCCCGGCGCGTCGCACGATGAGCGGCTCTTCGGCCGTCTCGGTCTTCGGTTGCGTGCGGCTGCGACGGCGCCGCCGCCGGTACATGCCGGATAGCCATCTCGAGCGGCGCGTCCGCGCACATCTCGACAGGCTCGAGGCGCGCGGTCTCCGCCGGCACCTTCGTCCTCCTTCAGGAATCGACCTCTCCTCGAACGACTACCTGGGCCTGTCGGCGCACCCGCGCGTGGTGGCGGCCTTCATGGAAGGGGCCGCGCGCGCCGGCGCTGGCAGCACCGGGTCGAGGCTGCTGCGCGGAGAGCGTGACGCGTTCGAGCGTGTCGAACGCCGTTTTGCCGAGTTCAAGGGCGCCGATCGCGCGCTGTACTTCGCCACCGGCTACATGGCGAACATCGCCGTGCTGACGACGCTGCCCGAAGCAGGCGACGTCGTCTTCTGGGATGCGGCGAACCATGCGAGCCTCATCGACGGCGTCCGTCTGTCGCGTGCGGCGGACGTCATGGCGCCGCACAATGATCCCGGGGCGCTCGCGCAGCTGCTCGAGTCGACGCCGTGCGACGGCATTCGATTCGTGGTCATCGAGTCGTTGTTCAGCATGGACGGCGACATGGCGGCGCTGAATGAGTACGCGGCGCTCTGTCGTTCCATGGACGCGGTTCTCGTCGTGGACGAAGCCCACGCTGTCGGCGTCTACGGGGACAGGGGCAGCGGACTCATCGAACAGTCCGGCGCCGGCGCCGACGTCTGTATTTCGATCAATACGGCCGGCAAGGCGCTCGGAGTCGCGGGCGCATTTGTCGCGGGGCCGGAGTGGGCCATCGACTTTCTGATCCAGCGCGCGCGGCCCTTCGTATTCTCGACCGCACCGCCGCCCGCCGTCGCCGACGCGTTGATGGCCAGCCTGGCGGTGATTGCCGGCGAGCCCGAGCGGCGCGCGCGTCTTCATGCACTCGTTCGCCATCTGCACGAGCGGTTCCTCGCCGCCGGCATTCCCGCACCCGTGCCGTCCCCCTCGCAGATCTTTCCCGTCATCGTGGGCGAGAACCGCCCGGCCGTGGCGATGGCCGAACGCCTGCAGGCGGCAGGCTTCGACGTCCGCGCGATCCGGCCGCCCAGCGTGCCGCGGGGCACAGCGCGGCTGCGCGTCTCGGTGAACACCGGACTGACCGAGGAGGTTCTCGACTCGTTCGTGGACGCGCTGGCGCTCGTCTATCAGGAGGTCGCGGTCTGCTCCGCGGAGTCTTCGTAACCGGCACCGACACCAGCGTCGGCAAGACGGTGGCCGCGGCCGCGCTCGTCCTGAGATACCGCAGCCACGCAGCGTCCACCCGCCTCCGATACTGGAAACCCATCCAGACAGGAATCGAGGCGGACGACGACACGGCGTCGGTGAGAGCGCTGGCACAGTGCGCGCCCGAGGAGCTCCTCGACGAAGGGGTGCGCCTGAAGCGGCCGCTCTCCCCGCATCTCGCTGCCAGGCTGAGCGGAACGTACGTGGACCTCTCCGATCTGCTGCGTATCGCGGCGTCCCAGCGCGAGTCGGATCGCTGGGTCGTGGAGGGCGCAGGCGGCGTTCTCGTTCCGCTCGACGACTTGAGGCTGATGATCGACCTGATTGCGCGCCTCGCCCTGCCCGTCGTCGTCGTGGCGCGCTCGTCGCTTGGAACGATCAATCACACGCTCCTGACGCTGGAGGCGCTGCGGTCGCGTTCCATTCGTCCGGCTGGCGTCATCATGGTGGGAGCAGCGAACCCGGACAATCGTGAGGCCATCGAGAGCTACGGCAAGGTCCCGGTGATCGGACAATTGCCGGTCATCGAGCCGTTGACGTCTGCCGGGCTCGCTCAATGGGCGACGACCGAGCTCGATCGCGAGGGCCGGCTCGCCGGGAGCTTCGAATGAAAACCGGAGTGTCAGCCTCGGAGCTCGTGGCGCGGGACTCGGCGGTCGTGTGGCATCCGTACACGCAGATGCTCACGCGACCGCAGCCGCTGCCGATCGCTCGTGGAGAGGGCATTTACCTCTACACGGAGGATGGGCGGCGGCTGCTGGATGGCTTCTCGTCCTGGTGGGTGAACATTCACGGCCACTCGCATCCACGGTTGAACGAAGCCCTGGCCAACCAGGCACGTCAGCTCGAACACGTCGTCTTTGCCAACTGCACGCACCGGCCGGCCGTGGAGCTCGCCGAGCGCTTGCTGTCTGTGCTGCCCGGCGGACTCGCGCGCGTCTTCTATTCGGACAATGGCTCCACCGCGGTGGAGGTGGCGCTCAAACTGGCGTTGCAGTACTGGAGCAATCGCGGACAGCCTGAGCGGAAGACGTTTCTCACGCTCCGGCACGCCTATCACGGCGACACCGTTGGCGCGATGTCCGCGAGCGAAGACTCGCTGTTCACGCAGCCGTTCCGGCCGATGCTGTTCGACGTCGTCCGCGCCCACGCGCCGTACTGCTACCGCTGCCCCATGGGCCTGGAGCGTGCGAGCTGTCAGATCGAGTGTCTCGGGACTGAGGCGGGAGGGGCGGGACGGGCAGGAAGGGCAGGAGGGGCGGGAAGGGCAGGAAGGGCGGGAAAGGTGGGAGGGGCGGGAGGGGAAATACTGGACGCGGTTTCTGGCACGCTCGCGGCGCAGCTGACCGCTCACGAGGGACGAGTTGCCGCTGTGCTCATAGAGCCGATGCTGCAGGCAGCCGGCGGCATGATCGTCTGGCCGCGCGAATTTCTCGAGGGGGTGCGCCGCCTCTGCGATCGACACGGCACGTTGTTCATCGCGGACGAAGTGCTGACCGGCTTCGGGCGGACCGGCCGCATGTTCGCGTGTGAGCATGCCGGCGTCTCGCCCGACATCATCTGCCTCTCGAAAGCGCTCACGGGCGGATACATGCCCCTCGGCGCGACGGTCGTCAGCAGTGACGTCTACGACGCGTTCCTCAGCGAAGATCGCACACGGACGTTCTTCCACGGACACTCCTTCACGGCGAATCCGCTGGCATGTGCCGTCGCCCTCGAGAGCTTGAACCTCTTCCGTGATGAGCCGGTGCTCGAGCGGGTGATGTCGCTCGAGCGCTGGCTGAAGGACGGGCTGGAGCCGCTTCGCAACCATCCTCTCGTCGGGGACGTTCGCGTGATCGGAGGCGTAGGGATCCTCGAGCTCGTCACCGACCGGGCCAGTCGCGCTGCCGGCGGCTACCTCGACCACATCGGTCCCCGTCTGACGGCGGCATTTCTCGAACGCGGAGTGCTGCTGCGCCCGCTCGGCAATGTCCTCTATGTGATGCCTCCGTACGTCATCACGCAGGCCGAAACGGCCTGGCTGATCGACCAGATCTCAGCCGTCCTTCGTGACGTGTCGAAGGACGGCCTCGTGCCATAATCCCCGGTTAAACAGCATGCTGTCCCTTCATCCGCTCGTACACGACTGGAACGGCGACCGGGTCGATGGTCCACGCCCGGTCATGCTCAACGACGAGACGCTGCGGGATGGCCTGCAGTCGCCCTCTGTCCGCACGCCGTCGATCGACGACAAGCTGGATCTGCTTCGCCGCATGGATGCCCTCGGCATCGACACGGCCAACATCGGCTTGCCTGGCGCCGGCGCGCGCGTCGCCTCGGATGTCGAACATCTCGCCCAGACGATTGGCAGGGAACGGCTGCGCATCACCGCGAACTGTGCCGCCCGCACGCTCGCCTCGGACATCCAGCCAATCGCCAGCATCGCGCAACGGACCGGTGTGCCGATCGAGTGCTGTGCGTTCATCGGCTCGAGCCCGCTCCGTCAGATCGTCGAAGGCTGGTCGCTCGACTACCTCCAGCGCACGACGGAGGAAGCCATCGGATTCGCGGTGAAGGAAGGCCTGACGGTGACCTACGTCACCGAAGACACGACCCGCGCCAATCCCGAGTCGCTCCAGGCGCTCTTCACGACGGCCATTCGTGCGGGCGCCAGCCGGATCTGCATTGCCGACACTGTCGGCTACGCCACGCCCGCGGGCGCACGGGCGCTCGTCATGTTCGTCAAGAGCCTGCTCGCGGAGCTCGGCGTCCAGGCTGGCATCGACTGGCACGGGCACCAGGACCGCGGCCTTGCGGTCGCGACGACGCTCGCGGCGCTTGAAGCGGGAGCGACGCGGCTGCATGGCACGGCGCTCGGGATCGGCGAGCGGTCGGGTAACACGCCGATCGATCAGCTCCTCGTGAACCTCGTGATGATGGGATACATCGATCGCGACCTGACGTCGCTGCCGGCGTACTGCGCGGCCGTCGCCCGCGCATGCGACGTGCCGATTCCGGTCAACTGCCCCGTCGTGGGGGCCGACGCGTTTCGCACGGCGACAGGCGTTCACGCCGCCGCGGTCGTCAAGGCCGCGCGGCGTAACGATCGCGCGCTGATGGACGCGGTCTACGCGGCGGTGCCGGCGAGCCTCGTCGGCCGCTTTCAGCGGATCGAGATCGGCCCGATGTCAGGACGCTCGAATGTCGTGTACTGGCTGGAAAGCCGCGGCATGATCGCCAACGAGGTCGTCGTCGAGCGGATCCTCTCGATCGCCAAGGCGGGACGGCGGACGCTGACGGCGTCAGAGGTTCAGGGGATTCTCGAGGAGACCCCCGTGGAACCTGCAGTGTGAATCTGCCGGTTCCTTACCGCTTGTCCCGCGGCACGTAGTCCCGCCGTGCGGAGCCCGTGTAGATCTGGCGGGGCCGTGCGATCTTCTGCTCCGAGTCGAGCAGCATCTCCTCCCACTGCGAAATCCAGCCGGCCGTCCGCGGGATGGCGAAGAGCACCGGGAACATCGCAACCGGAAATGCCATGGCCTGATAGATGAGGCCTGAGTAGAAGTCCACGTTCGGATACAGCTTCCGGGAGACGAAGTAGTCGTCCTGAAGCGCGATCCGCTCGAGCTCCAGTGCGATGTCGAGCAGCGGGTTGCGCCCGGTGACCTCGAATACTTCGTTGGCGATCCGCTTGATGACCTTCGCCCGCGGGTCGTACGACTTGTAGACGCGGTGGCCGAATCCCATCAGGCGCGTGTGACCCTCGCCCGACTTCACGCGCTTGATGAAGTCCGGAATGTTCGACACCGAGCCAATCTCGAAGAGCATCCGGAGCACGGCTTCATTCGCCCCGCCGTGGA
>JBFWPD010000117.1:0-9690 GCA_050250175.1 Vicinamibacterales bacterium | reverse complement strand
CCCCGCCGGGTCACAACCGGCCCGGTGCTATCGCAGCGGTCGAGCCAGTTGTCGTTTCCTGGCCGCGGCGTGTAACTGATTGATGAATAAGGTCTTAGTAGTCTGAGGCCCCAGCGTGGTCTGCGACAATCCTGTCGTAGAAGCGCGAAATGACGACATTAGTGTCGCCATGCCTGCCCGCGAGTGCCGCCGTGGCCGCCCGCGGCACGGGCGGTGATCGGCGATTCGACGACCGGGAATACCGCTGAAGCCTCTTCGTCCGCGGCTCTGCCCCGCGGATCGCCCGCGCGGCCTCTTCAGTTGATCGCCGCAGATGACGCCGCCGATTTCGCTCCATCTCGCGGCACTGTCAGCCTTTGACCGTCGCCCTCATGCCGTGGACTCATACAAGAATGTTCATCCAGTTAGCCGATCCTACTGAATTGTCAGAACCTCGTCGTTCATTCGGATGGCTCGCCGTGGCCTCGTGATTGTGCGGATTTTCCTAGCGAAACCGCGGCTTGCCGTGCCGTTCGAAGGGGGCGCCGGTACTGGCGTTCCTCTTGCACAGCAGGGCTGGCAGTGGACGACCTGGCAGGCCGGCGCCACGCAGTGAAGGGATCAAAGCGAACTGGTCACCTGGGTCGCGGTCGGCGCATGGCAGCGACCTGGTCAGTTGAACAGTTGCCTCAATTCGCGCTGGGAGAAGGAGGAGGAGACGTGCACGTATCGACGAAGAAGGGTGTTCGTATGGTGAGCAGGGCGCTGGGAGTCACGGCTTGTGCGGCGCTGTTCTCGATGGCCGCGCCGGTCCCCGCGCTGGCGCAGGACTCACCAGTTGCCGTATCGGCCGGGGTCGACTTCCCGAGCCTCTACTACTACCGCGGCGTTCGCCAGGAAGTAGATCCCAAGCTCACCATGCAGCCGTGGATTGATGTCGGCGTGCCCTTGATGGAGGGCGACGGCGCGATCCAGTCTGCCAACCTGAACGTCGGTAGCTGGAACAGCTGGCACTCCGGCTCCTCGGGGTCGGGTGACGGTGGACCGGGATTCTTCTACGAGACCGACTTCTACGCGACGCTCGGTCTCGGTTTCTCGGGATGGACGCTGGCGACGACGTACACGGCGTACACGTATCCGTCGCCTGATTTCGATGCCATCCATGAGCTCGCGTTCCGCGGGACGGCGTCGCACATGGTCGCCCCGTATGTTCTGATCGCCCAGGAGTTCGCGGAAGACGAGCCGGGCACATACCTCGAGCTCGGCGTCGGTCCGAGCTTTGCGCTCTCCGATGAAGAGGGTGGGCCGACGCTCGCGGTTCCGGTGAAGGTCGGTTTCGATCTGAACGACTACTACGGCGGCGATACCGGCTACTCGTTCTTCAGCGTGGGAGGCACCGTCAACTATCCGCTGCCGGAGCAATCGTGGGGTACGTGGGGGCTGCGCGCCGGTCTTGAAGTGCTCGCGCTCAGCGAGACGCTCGAGGGCTTCAACTTCAACGGCGACGATTTCAGCAGCACGGGATTCACCGGGTTCGGCGGTCTGACGTTCGCGTTCTAGCGCTCGGACAAGGGGCTGGAATCGTGCCGATGCCGTCCAGCTCTGTATCTCGCACCAGGCGCACCGGATGTGTGCGCCTGGTCTTTTCGCACTACGATAGTCGAGGCCGTCGGTCCGTCGATTCGCTCCGCCGGCAGGCCTTTCGGAGCTCGTCGCAGGAGCCGGCGCGGCTCACCCTTCATGCCATTACGACGATACGGGACGCGATGACCGAGCGTGACTCAACCGGCGTCGAGCCTCGGCGCAGCGTGCACGAGGAACGGATGGCGTACCTTGCCTCGGCGCGCGGCGAGCTGGCCGATGCGACCCGTCGTGGGGAGGGTGGCGGCCACGCGCTCCGCCAGTATTCCCATCGCATGGATGCGATGGTCCAGCAGCTGTTCGCCGCGGCTGGACCTCTCGCGCAACCCGTGGGCATCTACGCACTCGGTGGCTACGGCCGGCGGCAGTTGTGCCTCTATTCCGACATCGACCTGCTCGTCCTGTTCGCCGGACGGATTGGATCGCCGGACGAGCGTTTTCTTCACGCGTTCCTGAATCCGCTCTGGGACCTCGGGCTCACCGTCGGGCATCACGTTCGTGAGGTGAGCGACGGGGCCGAGCTCGGCACCGACAACCCTGAGTTCCTGCTCGCACTGACCGACGCCCGTACGCTCGCAGGCGACGCGACGCTGCTCGAGCGATTCCTGGCGATCGGCGACTCCGCGCGCACCGCCATCAAGACGGTCGACGCGCTCAAGGGGCTCGTTGCCGAACGGCACGCACGCTTCAACGACACGTTCTACCAGCTCGAACCGGACGTGAAAGAAGCGCCTGGCGGGCTGCGCGATCTCTTTGCCGCCAGGACAATCGCCCGGCTGTCCGATCCAGCGATCCTCAGTCATGGCGGACCAGGGGCGCGAACGATCGACGATGCGGAGGAATTCCTGCTGCGCGTGCGATCCGTGCTGCACCTCGAAGCCGGTCGCCAGCAGAACGTCATGGCGCACGAGCGTCAGGAACAGGTGGCCGCGAGACTCGGATATCAGGGCACGACGCCGCATCAGAGCGTCGAGCGGCTGATGGGCGACTACTTCCGTCACGCGCGCGTGGCGGACCGTGCACTGCGCTGGGCGCTCAAGGCGGCGCCCAGTCCAGTCGGGCCGAACCTGGTACGGGGAGCCGAGGGGATCAGGTTCGTCGATCTGCAGGCGGCTGCGGAGCGCCCTGAAACGTGGCTCTCGCTGTTTCAGGCGGCGATCGACGCAGGCTGCAGCGTGTCCGACGAAACGCTCATCGGACTGCAGTTGCACGTCGGGCGCTTTCAGGCCGAGGCGTTCTTCCCGACACCCGCGTCACGCGAGGCGCTCTTCCGGTTCCTGCGACCGGTGCCCGGGCTCTACGCGCGCCTGTCGGAGATGCACGACATCGGGCTGCTCGGCCAGATGCTGCCGGAGTTCAAGGCCATCACCTGTCGTGTCGTGCGCGACTTCTATCACAAGTACACCGTCGACGAGCACACGCTGCTGACCATCCGGAACCTCGAGCGCCTGGCCGAGTCGTCCGACCGGGGGCGCTTCTGCCGGCTGCTTTCCGAGCTCGAGTCGCCAGAGCTCCTGGTGCTCTCGCTCCTCTATCACGACATCGGAAAGTCGCGCGACGAGGATCACGCGACCGAGAGCGTGAGGCTGGCACAGGCGATGTTCGCCCGGCTCGGTCTCGACGAGGACGCCCGGGAGACGGTGGATTTCCTGGTTCGCCAGCACCTCCAGATGTCGGTCGTCGCCTTCCGCCGGGATACGGAGGATCCGGAGATCGTCCGGCAGTTTGCCGGCCTTGTCGGCACGGAGGAGCGGCTGAAGATGCTCTGCCTCATGACGCTCGCCGACGTCGAGGCCGTCAGCCGCGAGACCCTCACGCCCTGGCGTGAAGAGCTGCTGTGGCGGCTCTACGTGGACACGTACAACCACCTGACCCTCGCATACGGCGACGAGGTCATCGATCGGTCGCCGTCGGCGTTCGTCGCCGAAGTCATCGGCGCCCGTCCGGACGACGTGACGGCGTCAGAGGTCGAGAGCTTCCTCGAGGGCCTCCCCAGGCGCTACGTCCGGCTGTTCTCGCGCGATGCCATCTACACGCACGTCCGGCTCGCCCGCGAGTTGACCCACGGGGGAATGAAGGCACGCCTCGAACGGACCGAGGGCGAGTGGGAACTGACTGTGCTCACCCGCGATCAGCCGTTTCTCTTCTCGAAGATCTCCGGCCTGCTGTCGTCCTTCGGCATGGACATTCTCCGCGGGTTCGCCTTCACCAAGCCCGACGGACTGGTCGTGGACATGTTTCATTTCGCGGACGAGGGGCGGTTCCTGACCCTCAACGAGGAGGGCGACGCCGAACTGCTTCACGCGCTGGACGAGGTGGTCTCCGGCCGGCTGGATATCGCGACCCGGCTCCGCCGCCGTGAGGAGGGGATCTTCCGCCAGCAGCTGCCGGCGTTCGCCCCGGTCATCCACTGCGACAACGAGTCGTCGCGCCGCTACACCATCATGGAGGTCGGCGCCGAGAACGCGCTCGGGCTCCTCTACCGAATCAGCCGGGCTATCTCCGAGTCGGGCTGTGACGTCGAGCTCGTGCTCATCAACACCGAGGGCCGCCGTGCTATCGACGTGTTTCACCTCAGCAGGAGTGGCGCCAAGCTGACAACGGGCGAGCAGCAGGCGCTCATCGCCAACATGCAACGCGTTCTGGAGGGACGCCCATGAAAATGATCAAGGCAATCGTGCGGCCGAACAAGGTGGACGACGTCAAGTCGGCGCTGGAGAAGATGCAGATCTCCGGCATGACGGTCACCGAGGTGCGAGGCCACGGAAAGCAGAAGGGGCATACGGCGATCTACAGAGGCCAGGAGTACAACGTGAGCCTGCTGCCGAAGATGGAGATCGAGATCGTGGTGCCGGACAACCTGCTCGACGAGGCCATCAAGGCGGTGATCGAGGCCGCCCGAACCGGCGAGATCGGCGATGGGCGTGTGTTCGTGATGCCGGTGGACGAGAGCTACCGGATTCGGACCGGCGAGAAAGCGGCGTTCTAGCGGCTGGCGGCCGGCGGCAGATCCCTGACGATGAAGACCTTCTCGCCTGGACGAATGAGCCCGAGCTCCCTGCGGGCGATTTCTTCGATGGCCGAGGGGTCTTCAGTCAGCCGCCGGACTTCTTCCCTCAACAGATCGTTCTCCGCCTTCTGGCGGGCAATCGCCTCGACCAGCGCTTCGTGCTGACGCCGGCTCCGCTGGCGGGCCAGCAGTCCCCGATCGCCCACGACCGAGTCCACGAACAGCACGACGCCCAACAGGATCAACAGGACATAGATGATCTGTCGCGTGCGCGTACGGTGTTGTGGGATCGACCGGCGCTTCCCGGTCTGCTGGGCGGCGTCCTTGGCCACGGGCGCCTGCAACAGTAACATCAACGTCTCGCGCGTACAAGACCAATTGCACGTTCTGTCGAGCTGAAATGACTGATTTCGTGCTCGTGCTGACCACTGTTCCGCTGACCGATCGCGGCACCGCCATCGCGCGGACCCTCGTCGAAGAACGTCTCGCCGCGTGCGTGAGCGCTCTTCCACCGATGACGTCCGTCTATCGATGGCAGGGCGACGTGACGGAGGACTCCGAGCAGCAGCTGATCATCAAGACAACGCGCTCGCAGGTGCCTGCGCTCGAACGGCGCGTCCGCGAACTGCATCCCTACGACGTTCCGGAATTCCTCGTCGTCGAGATTTCGGGAGGGGCGGGGTCGTACCTGGATTGGATTGGCGACAGTGTCTCTTGAGGACTCCAAGGACTGAGGACCAAGGACCAGGTCCTGGGGCCTCGACGTCCTAGCGTGCTTCCACTCAGACCCTCGCCAACGCCCTCTCGAGATCCTCTTCCAGATCCTCGACGTCCTCCAGACCGGCAGAGAGTCGTACCAGGCCGTCGGTGATCCCCAGCGCGTGGCGGCGCTCGGCAGGGACCGAAGCGTGGGTCATGGTGGCAGGATGAGAGATCAACGTCTCGACGCCTCCAAGGCTTTCGGCGAGAGCCGCGAGACGAACTCCCTCGAGGACCGTGCGGGCGTTGTCGAGTGTGCCGACGTCGAAGGCCAGCATCCCGCCGAAGGACCGCATCTGCCGTCTGGCCAGGTCGTGCTGCGGATGCGTAGGGAGGCCCGGATAGTAGACGTGCCTGATCTTCGGATGATTCGCCAGACGTTCGGCCAGTCGCTGCCCGGTCTCGCTGTGCTGCTTCATCCGGATGGGGAGCGTCTTCGTGCCGCGCAGCACGAGCCATGAGTCGAACGGGCTGAGGATTGCACCCTCCGCGTTCTGCACGAACTTCAGCCAGGCCACGTCATCGTCCCGTGTGGCGATGACGGCTCCACCGACGCTGTCACTGTGGCCGTTCAGGTACTTGGTCGTACTGTGGACGACGAGGTCGGCGCCAAGCTCGATCGGACGCTGCAGGCACGGAGTTGCGAACGTGTTGTCGACGACCAGGCGGGCGCCACGGCGATGGGCCAGGGCGGCGGCCTCTCCGAGGTCCGTCAGGCGCATGACCGGATTGCTTGGCGTCTCCACGAAGAGCAGGCGAGTCGATGGAGTGAACGCCTTTGCGACGGCGTTCAGGTCGCCGGTGTCGACGTAGCTGAACGTCATCTGGTAGCGAGTGAGCACCTGCTCGAAGAGCCGGAACGTTCCGCCGTACACGTTGTCCGAAACGACGACGTGGTCCCCGGACTTCAGGAGGGTGGCGATTGCGCCAATCGCCGCCATCCCCGAGGCGAAACAGAAGGCCGCAGCCCCACCCTCGATTGCCGCCAGGTTTCCTTCGAGCGCCGACCGCGTGGGATTCTGTGTGCGCGCGTACTCGTATCCCTTGTGCCGGCCGAGGCCTTCCTGGACGTAGGTTGAGGTCTGATAGATCGGGGTGATGATCGCGCCCGTCGAGGGGTCGGGCTCCTGACCGGCGTGGAGACAGATGGTGCTGAACCTGGCGTCGGGCCCGAGCTTCACGGTCGGTCAACGATACATCTGCTAATATCGCCAAGTCCAACGAGTTATGGCCGTCAGCCGCTCACCGGACCTCGAGGCTCCGCCGTTTTCGACCGGTCCTGGCGTTCGGCACCTGTTGACGCAGACGCTCGCCGGCCGCGCGGTGCTCGCGGCGCTTGCAGTGAAGCTGGTCATCGCCGCTGCGGGCGTGGCGATTGACGTCCTGCCTGCCGCGGTCCTCACGCTCGACACCTTCGGGTCGCTCGTCCTCGTGGTCGCCCTCACGACACTGCTCCTTCAGGAGATCGCGCGGCTCCGTTATCGGATGCTGTGGCGCGTCCGGCGAAAGCTCATCATCTCGTATTTCTTCATGGGCTTCGTCCCGGTCGTCCTGATCGTCGCTTTCTTCGCGCTGGGCGGCCTGTTCCTCTTCTTCAATTTCGCGTCCTACCTCCTGCAGACCCGCATGACGGCGACCGCCTACCGCGCGCAGGCGACCGCGTTCCTGACCGCGCTCGAGATCGGGAGGAATGGAATCGATCAGGCCGGTGAGGTGCTCGCGCGCCGCGAAGCCGCGCTCGGGCCAGTGCACCCGGGCGGGTCGATGGCCGTCGTGCCCATGAACCGCTCATGCACCAGTGATCCCGCGTTCCACTCCGGCGCGCTCGTCAGTGCCGTTTCAGTCGGCGCGTGGTCTCACGTGGCGCCCCCAGACGACGTGCCCGACTGGATCGGGTGCGACGGATTTGCCGGCGCCTTCGCCTACACCTCTCCCCCGGCGGAACAGTCCGGCACGGCGGCCGGCCGGGAGGATGTCGCGGTCTTCGTGCGTGCGATTGCGTTCCCCGATCGCATTGCTCCGGCGTTCGCCGTCGTTGTCGACCTTCCGCTGAATGCCGAAGCGCGCGCCGCGCTGCGGGCCGAGACCGGGGTGGACGTCGCTTCGTTCACGCCAAGCGGGGCAGGACTGCGTCCAATGATCGGACGCAGTGCCATCGGCGACAGCGCGCCCGCCGAAGGGCGGTCGCCCCTGAGCTCGGCGGCCCCCCTGACGATTCACGATTGGGAGACCGGAGTCGCCGGGCAGGTGATTGCGGTCGTGCACGTCAGCGTTCGCGGGATCTACGATCGCATTTCAGCCGGCAGCACGTTCGGATCCCTGATGCTCGCGGCCCTCGTGATCATCGGGGTGCTCTTCCTCGTCATCGAGGGCGCCGCATTCCTCGCGGGGCTGTCTCTTGCCCGTTCCATCACCGGGTCGGTCCACGAGTTGTTCGAAGGAACCGAGCGGGTGCAGCAGGGCGATTTCACCCATCGCATCGCAGGCACTGCACCCGATCAGCTCGGGCAGCTGGCGCGCTCGTTCAACTCCATGACCGCGAGCATCGAGAACCTTCTGGAACAGCAGGCCGAACAGAAACGGCTGCAGGAGGAGCTCCGTATCGCGCATGTCATCCAGATGTCGCTCCTGCCGCAGGGACCGATTCAGATGCCCGGCCTCTCCGTGAGCGCCATCTGTGTGCCCGCCAGGGAAGTGGGCGGCGATTACTACGACTTCTTTCCCATCGACGATCATCGCGTCGGGATTCTCATCGCCGACGTCTCGGGCAAGGGCACATCGGCTGCCCTCTACATGGCCGAGCTGAAGGGCCTGATGCTGTCTCTGAGCCGGATTTACACGTCGCCCCGCGAGTTGCTGATCATGGCGAACCGGATCATCAGGGCGCATCTCGACGCGAGGAGCTTCATTACGATCGCGTACGCGGTCATCGACAAGCGGTCACGGACGATGACCTATTCGCGAGCCGGACACACTCCGCTGATACATCTGTCCGGACGGCCCGGAACCGCACACGCCCGCACTCTGACGCCTGAAGGACTCGTGCTGGGACTGGCGGTCGACGACGGGAGCATGTTCGAACAGGTGCTGGAGGAAGAGACAATCCCTCTGGAGACGGGCGATCTGTGCGTGTTCTTCACAGACGGCATCTCGGAGGCCATGAACGCCTCCGACGATTGGTTCGGCGAAGCGCGCCTCAGGACGCTGATCGAAGCGCACGCCGGCCTTCCCACGGACGAACTGCGCGAGCGCGTTCTGCGGGAGATCGCCGCGTTCGTCGGCGACGCGCCGCAGCACGACGATATGACGATGATCCTGCTCCGGATCGACAGTCTGGAGACGGCGCACCCCGAAGCTCCGGTGCTTGCCGCCGAGGCCGGCTAGTGGTCGTTGTGTTCTCGACTCATTCGGACGTCGAAGCCACGCTCGTCCGTGGCCTGCTCGAGGCCAACGGCGTCCGCTCGTTCATCTCGGCCCAGACAGGCCAGATTGTTCCGCTGGCGGCTGGAGGCTACGGCGAGGTCTGCATCGCCGTGGAGGACAACCATGCGGCCGATGCGCGCAAGATCATCGAGGATCATCGCAGCCAGGTCCAGGGGGGCCGTGTCGTCAGGCTGGGGGAGGAATTCGCCGCGCTCGAGCGGGCGATCGACTATCGCTTTCGTGACGCCGGCCTTCTCGAGCACGCCCTGACGCACACCTCGCGGGCGAACGAGGACGTGAGCGGCGGCGTGGCCGACAACGAGTCGCTCGAGTTCCTCGGCGATGCCGTGCTGGGCTTCGTCGTCGCTGACGCGCTCTTCCGTGATTTCCCTGCGTTCAACGAAGGGCAGAAGTCGAAGGTCAAAGCGTCGCTGGTGTCGACCACGACCCTCGCGAAGCTCGCCGAGCAGCTCGGGCTGGGAGACCACCTGCTCCTCGGCCGCGGAGAAGAGAAGACCGGAGGGCGGCAGAAGCAGGCGCTTCTTGCCGATGCGTACGAGGCGTTGATTGCCGCGATCTACCTCGACGGCGGTATCGAGAAGGCGCGGCGCTTCGTGTTGCGCGAGCTTGGCCCGCTCATCGCGGATGTGCGGCGTCTCGGGACGGCGGGAGGTGACTACAAGTCAGCGCTGCAGGAGCTTCTGCAGGCAGGCGATCGGCCGTTGCCGGAGTACCGGGTCACGGGGAGCGCGGGTCCCGATCATCGGCGGCAGTTTCAGGTCGACGTGATCGTCCAGGGCCAGAACCTGGCGTCAGGCACGGGTCCGAGCAAGAAGGATGCGGAGCAGGACGCCGCCAGGCGGGCGCTCGAAGTGCTC
>JBFWPD010000116.1:0-9752 GCA_050250175.1 Vicinamibacterales bacterium | reverse complement strand
GCGGAGCGCCTTCAGCTCTCGAGGTGCCGGCGGCGGAGGCTGCTCCGGCTCTGCCACGCTCTGTACGGCAGCGACGGGCGTGAGCGTCTCGGTAAAGGTCGCCACCGCTCCCTGATCAACGGCCCCCTCGACTGCCGGTCTCGGCGGGGCATCAGGCTCAGGGGGCGGGTTCACCGGGATCGTCGCGATCCTCTCACCATTCGCCCGGATGTCGGCCTCGCTGATTCCGGCCGGGCCATTGATCGCGTAGATCTCGATCCGATCGATGTTCGCCGGACGCGATCCATCCGCATTGGCTTCGGGAACGACAAAGCTGACGACTACGGAGTCGCCTCGACGATCCGCCGCGAGGTCGCCGGGTTGATCGGGAATCCGGATCAGCGGAGGCAGCGGCGGCCCCTTCTTTCCGCACGCCACCGTGCCAAGCGCGACGAGGACAACGGCAAGAACGCCCTTTCGAATCCCCCACGACAACGGGGTGAGTGCACCCGGGGCGCCGCTCACGCGTTTCACAGAATGTACCGGGAGAGGTCGTCGTTGCCGACGATGCCCGCGAGCATGCGCTCGACATAGGCCTCGTCGATGATCACGTGCTTGTCAGGCAGGTCGGGGCCCTCGAACGAGATCTCGTCGAGCAGCTTCTCCATGACCGTATGAAGCCGCCGGGCCCCGATGTTCTCCGTGCGCTCGTTCACGATCGCTGCGAAGTCTGCGATTCTCCGAATGGCCTCGTCGGTCAGGACAAGCCTGATGTCCTCGGTCGCCATGAGGGCGGTGTACTGCTTCGCGAGCGCGCTCTTCGGCTCGGTCAGGATTCGCACGAACTCGTCGCGTCCCAGCGCCTCGAGCTCCACTCGAATCGGGAACCTGCCCTGCAGCTCAGGGATGAGATCCGACGGCTTCGAGACGTGGAAGGCACCCGCCGCGATGAACAGGATGTGATCGGTTCGCACCATCCCGTACTTCGTGTTCACCGTCGTCCCTTCGACGATCGGCAGGATGTCGCGCTGGACGCCTTCGCGGCTCACGTCCGGACCGTGTCCACCTTCGCGGCCGGCGATCTTGTCGATCTCGTCGAGAAAGATGATGCCGGCCTGCTCCACCCGCTCGACAGCCGAGCGCGCCACGCTGTCCATGTCGACGAGCTTCTGCTCTTCTTCCTTGGCGAGATGCTGCAGCGCCTCCGGGACTTTGAGGCGCCGCTTCTTCGTGCGGCCCTGGAACAGACCAGGCAGCATGTCCTTCAGGTTGATGTCGACTTCTTCGACCGACGATCCCGCAATGATCTCGAGTGACGGAAATGCCTTCTCGCGCACGTCGATTTCCACGGTGCGGGAGTCGAGGCGCCCGTCGCGCAGCTGCTGCCGGAATCTCTCGCGCGTCTGCTGCTGCTGTTCCTTCGCCGCCGCGACATCGTCTCCCGCGGCAAGCGGACGCGGGGGCGGCAGGAGGATATCGAGGAGGCGCTCTTCGGCGTTCTGAACG
This sequence comes from Vicinamibacterales bacterium, assembly GCA_050250175.1. Taxonomy (GTDB): domain Bacteria; phylum Acidobacteriota; class Vicinamibacteria; order Vicinamibacterales; family CAVVIG01; genus JBFWPD01. Next base: position 8,267 of record JBFWPD010000116.1, on the reverse strand, counting down.
GCCCTGTCCCGCACCTCGACGATCCGCTCCTCGCGCACCATCTCGACGCCGAGCTCCACGAGATCGCGGACCATCGACTCGACATCGCGGCCCACATAACCCACCTCGGTGAACTTCGATGCCTCGACTTTGAGGAACGGCGACTGCGCCAGGCGCGCAAGCCGGCGGGCAATCTCCGTTTTGCCGACACCAGTCGGGCCGATCATCAGGATGTTCTTGGGCGCAATGTCCTCGGCGAGATCGGGCGGCAGCTGCTGGCGGCGCGTCCGGTTCCGAAGCGCGATCGCAACCGCACGCTTGGCGGCCGCCTGGCCGATCACGTAGCGATCGAGCTCTGCGACAATCTGGCGCGGAGTCAGCGAGGCAGCTGAAGTCTGAGACGAAGCAGGCAGAAAGAAAGGCACCGGTCTCTAGAGCTCTTCAAGGACAACCTGCGAGTTCGTGTAGATACAGATGTCGCCGGCAATGGCCATGGCCTTGCCCGCGATCTCACGGGCGTCGAGCTCGGTATTGAGCGCGAGCGCCTTGGCGGCGGCCAGCGCGTAAGGTCCACCCGATCCAATCGCCACGATCCCGTCGTCCGGCTCTATGAGGTCGCCATTGCCTGAAAGAAGAAATGTGGATCGGTCGTCGAGCACGATCAGCATGGCTTCGAGCCGGCGAAGCAGTCGATCGGCACGCCAATCCTTGGCGAGCTCGACGGCGGAGCGCTCGAGATTTCCGCGGTACTGTTCGAGCTTGGATTCGAACCGGCCAAACAGCGCAAACGAGTCGGCCGCCGAGCCGGCAAAACCGGCAAGGATGCGGTCGTTGTAAAGACGACGGATCTTGCGCGCGTGCTTCTTGACGATGGTCTGTCCGAAGGTGACCTGGCCGTCACCCGCGACAACCGCCTTGCCGCGATGACGAACCGCAAGAATGGTGGTGCTGCGAAACATGAAGATTTCTGACTCTAGCGGCGCGCCGATCCGGGTGTCAAGAAAACGGGACGTGCTCTGCTCTCGACCGATGACAGGATCGCCGGCACAAGGGCGGCGGTGTGCGTTTCTACCGCCATTTCAGCGCGGTCGTGCTGGCAAGCGTGTTGCTCTTTGAATGGCTGGTATTCCCAAGTGAGCCCAACCATGAAGCGCAACAGTGGCAAATGGACGTCGGGCGCCCTGCTCGCAAGCCTTGGAGCGGTGGTGCTCATGGCAACAGCAGTTCCCGAACCCGTCGAGGCGCAGCGCGCCGCTCCGCGTGGGACTCCAAGCAGCGGACAAGGCACCTCGGACGGCCGATCCCGGGGTGGCGGTGGTTCTGCCGACGCACCATCTCGAGGTGGCGCGGAACGGCGTGCCGCTCCGCCGCGGGCCTCGGCGCCTCCGCCGGAGACGGTCGCCCCCAGAGGGCAGACGGCCGCGACTGCAGGCGCGGGCGATGAAGGTTCGGATCGTTCTGACCGGGCCGGAGTGCGACGCCGGGGCGACAGTCCGCAAACAGGAGTGGCTGTTGCGCGTCGGGTTTCACCACGCCCCGGCGGCGGCCGTCCAATCGTCGTGCCCGGTGGCTGGTATCCGTGGGGGTGGGGTGGCTACGGCTTCGCCGGGTACTACGGTTTCTACGACCCGTGGTACTACGGAGGCCACGGCTATGGCTATCGCTACAACCAGCCCTATTACCTGCGGCGGGATGACGGTTCCGTCAGGTTGAAGGTGACGCCTCGTGACGCGTCCGTCTATGTCGACGGCTACTACGCCGGCGTTGTGGACGACTTCGACGGATTCTTCCAGCGGCTGCCGCTCGAGCCGGGTCCGCATCGCATCGAGATGCAGCTCGACGGGTACACACCGCTGACGTTCGACGTCCGGATCCTTCCGGAGCGCCGCACGACGCTCGAGGGCGACCTCGAGGCTCTCGCGCCGTAACAGGCTTCGGGCCTCAGGCTTCGGGCTCCTGAGGCTCGCGGCCTGAATCGTGATCGAGCGGGATGAATCCCCGCTCTCCCGTGTGCCTGCTACGCGCCGGCGGGTGCCTTCCTTCCCCGGATGTAGAACCAGTAGATCACCGCGCCGCCCGCGATCGTCGCCAGGCTCCAGAACGCCGCCTGCCCCTGCAGCTGCACGAAGTACACGAATACCCACATGTTCATTGCGATGTAGATCGACGGCAGCAGCGGGTAGGCGGTGTCCACCCAGCGGGAGCGCTTCCAGCCGGGCCGGCTGCGGAACTTGAAGAGCGCGGCCACGGCAAGAGCCGAGAACAGGAAGAGCGTGAAGCCGATGTAATTGGCGAGGCTCTGCACCGTGCCGGTCAGAATCAGGAGCAAGCAGCACGCGCCCTGCGCGAGCACGGCCACGTATGGACTGTGCCATCGCGGATGGATGCGGCCAGCAGCCGCGAAGAAGGCTCCGTTCCGGGCCATCGCGTAGTACACGCGCGGTCCGATCATGCACATGGCGTTGATTGTCGCCAGGAGCGACACCGCCATGGCGGCGCTGAACAGCCCGCCCGCGCGCTCACCGAACAGGGCGGTGGCTGCCTGGGCGCCGACAGCGACCACGCCCTTCATCTCCTCGAGCGAGTTGGCGTAGATGTACAGAGCGTTCAGCGCGACGTAGAGACCAGCGACGAACAGCGTGCCGAGCGCCATTGCGATTGGCATCGTGCGCTCAGGGTCGCGAATTTCCTCGGCCACGTAGACCGCTGCGTTCCATCCGCTGTAGCCATAGAACACGAACACGAGGCTCACCGCGAACTGACTCGCGAGCGGCGCCGACGAGGTGCGCGCCGCCACCTCCGAGAAGTGGCCAGCGTTGCCGTCGCCGATTGTGAATCCGAGCAACAGCAGCGCACCCACAACCGCGAGCTTGGTCCCGGTGAGCGCGTTCTGGAGCACCGCCACCTGTGAAACGCCAACCAGGTTGGCCGCGGTGAAGACGGCCACGATCGCGCACGACAGCAGCTGGGCTCCGCCGACGGCAATCGTTGTGATTCCCAACGGAATCGTGAACAGCGGTGCGCTCTCGCCGCTGAGCGCCGGGAAGAAGAACGCGAGATACGCGGCAATCGCGAGGGCGGCCACGGCGATGGGAGCCGAGAACCCGGCGAAGAAGCTCACCCAGCCGTTGATGAAGCCCCACGCCGGTCCATACGCCTCCGAGAGGTAGACGTATTCGCCGCCGGATCGAGGGAAATTGATGGCCAGCTCTGAGTAACAGAGCGCTCCGGCCAGGGCGAGCAGGGCGCCGACGATCCAGATGCCCATGACCAGCGACGGCTGACCCAAGTCGCCGGCGAGAAAGCCCGTCGTGGTGAAGATGCCGACGCCGATCATGTTCGACACGACCAGCGCCGTGGCACTGAGCGTGCCGAGCCGCCTGTCCAGGGTCGGCGGGGGCGTCACGCGCGCGCTACGCTCATGGTGCTGACGGCGTCGAGGCGGCGGAGGAGGCCCTCAGCTCGCGCGTGATCGGAAACTCGCCGAGAAGAACCCACTGCGTCGACGAGTACTTGGCGAAAAGCTCCACGCGCGTGTCGACGAAATATCTGTTCTGGAGCATCTCGGCACGGGGCTCTGATCCCGTGTACCCGAGATTCGAGGTGACGGTGATGACATCGGTCGTCGCGCCGGGCGCGAGGCCATCGGAGTCACTGACCGAGAGGAACCCGCTTCCCCACTCGTCCTGTTCGCCCGTTCGCTTGAACAGCGCATTGACCTGGAGCACCGGGAGCGGCTGATCCGAGCCATTCGTCAGCTTGAAGGACAGTGTCGGCACGAGCCGGTTCTGGCCGTTGACGATCCCGGCATCGTGGTACCCGGACGCTACGTCGCTGACACTGAGGTGCTGCTTCAGATCGACAGTCGGACCGCAGGCGACCGTGGCGAGAGCGAGCGACAGAATGAAAGCAAGCGTGCCGCGCATGCCGCGTATTCTAGAACACTCTGACATCCATCCGGCGGCGGGCATCTTCCCGCGTGATGGAGCCTGCAAGGTAGGCCTGCAGGTCTGACCCCTTCATGCTGATCTGGACGGTCCGGGCAGGGTCGTCCGCGGGACCGAGCCTGGGATTCTCGCTTCGTCGAGCGCCCACGGTCAGTGTGTCGCCCGGGCCAAGCTCCAGGCCGCGGCTGTGATCGAGCATCGCGTCCATCAGCGCCTCGGTGACCGCGAGCCGGTAGCCTTCTTCGGGGTTGTTCAGGATCGGATCGGCCGTGGGATCGCCAGCAGGCGGCGTGGTGCCCGCTGGTGCGGCGCCAGCGGCTGCTGCGGGAGCGGGACGTCCCGTCCCGGTGGCTGTGGCCGAAACGGCCTGCGCCCCATATGGCGCGACCTGCAACTCGATGCGCCTGAGGGCCTGCTGAAGGTTCGTGTCCCCGGCACGCTCGACCATCGTGCGAAGCGCCTGCAGTGCGCTCTCCAGACCAAGGTCCGTTTGGTCCAGCGTCCTGAATACCCAGGGCAGCATGCCTTCGAGGTTCGGCACCACGACGTCGAAGAACACGCCGTATCCAGGGAGACGGAAGCCACGCACCTCGGCGCTCTCACTGAGCAGCATCTCGGCGGGAATGACCGCGCGCAGGCGATCGCGTGTCACGCTGGCTCCGTGCTCGACCGCGTTCTCGAGCACCCGCTCCATCGTGCCCACCTGATAGCGCTCGGCGCGCACGGCGCCGTCGGGCAGGTCCTGCGCCAGGAGCGACGCCTGACCAACACCGCCCGCCGCGGCGAGCGCCACGCCGACATTCAGAATCCACTTGCCGCGCATCATGCTCACGTCCTCACGCTCGTTCTCACTCGCTCCCCGGCTCGCGCCTCTGGCAGCCTAGCGGCCGCCCTGTGACACAGGCACGGCCAGATCGTTGATCATCTGCCGCTGCCGCATGACCTCGACGCCGATGTTCTGCACCGCACCCAGATTCGATTCCATGATGCCAAGGCTGTACTGAATCTTCTCGAGATCACTGCGGCGCTGCGCCTGCACATCGCGAGCGAGCTCGGCGATGCGCAACGCAAGCTCACGCTGCTGCCTTCGCTCGCTCTCCGTGATGAGCGTGCGCACGCCCGCCTCCGCGGTCTGCGGCCCGGCCGCCGGCCGCGGCTCCGCCTGCGAGGCCTGGAGCTCGCTGCGCAAGGCAACCGCCAGCGCCTCGAGGTCTGCCCGCCACGGCGCGGGCGACGAAACCTCGGCGGCCGAAGGCGACGGTGAAGGAGCGGTGACCACCTGCGGCTGTGACCATCCTGTGCGCACCAGGAACCCTGCCTCGTCACGCCGGACTTCGATATTTGCCAGGCCGGCAGCAGCACCCACCAGGAGCATGGCGGCGGCCGCCTGTGCCCAGACCGGCACGGCTTTCATCTTCGTCCACGCGCCGATACGCCCGGGGGCCGGGGCGATGCCTGGAGTGAATCCGACTGAAGGCTCCGGCGGGTTCCAGCGCCCGAGCTCACGACGTATGCCCCGCAGCGACGACATCTCGCTGCGGCACGCCGCGCACGCCTGCACGTGTGCTTCAAGACGCTCCCGTTCTGCGGCGTCGAGATCGTCATAGAGATACGCGACGATCTCCTCGCCGCGCGACCCGTTGCAGTACGTCTGATCGTTCATGTGTTCTTCCTGCCTCGCATTTACACTCGCGCCTTCGACGGCGTGAGCGGCAAATCTACGGGACGTGTCTGATGAATACCCGCGCGTTCGAGCTCCCGCCGGAGGACCGCCAGCCCCTGATACAGGCGTGTCTTCACCGTGCTCAGCGGACATCCCTGGAGATCCGCGATCTCCTGGAACGTCAGGTCGTGGTACTCCTTCAGGATGATCGCCGTCCGTTGTTCTTCCGGCAGGCGCGCCATCAGCTTTTCGACTGCGCGCGTCAGGTCCTTCCTGGCGACGAGATCCTCGATCGACTCCGATGGTTCTGCCGACGCAGCCAGCTCGAAAATGTCGGTGTCCTCAGGCGGCTGAACGACCGGCGCTCTCCGCTCGCGACGCGCCCAGTCACGGCACAGATTGAGAGCAATCCGATAGAGCCATGACGAGAACTTTGCCTGCCCGCGGAAGCTTGGAAGGGCCCTGAATGCACGAAGGAACGTTTCCTGACACACATCCCGCGCGTCTTCCTCGCGGCCGATCGTGCGGTACGCCAGGGCATAAATCGGGCGCTCCCATCGCCGGATGAGCTGATTGAAGGCGTCAGTGTCGCCCTGAGCCGATCGGGCGACCAGCTCTTCGTCCGTCCACGTCATAAGCGGCCGCGCGCGGCGCCCAGTTCCTCTACATCCCTTAGACGGCCGGATGGCGCTGGCGGTTGGCGGGTTCCCACATCCCATTATCGCGCCCTTGAGCGCCAGCTAACACTTCTACTTTCCTAGACTTACGACTTCTGCCGAGTGCCCCGCGTGAAAGCGCGGTAACGGAAGTAGAATGCCCTGCTCCTGTCCGCGACCCAGCTGAGATTTCGATGTCCGAAGAGAGATCGTCACGCACCACGACAGTTCCTGCCGTCGTGACGGCTCAGACCGGGACCGGACGGGTGTCCATCGTCTCCCTTCTGGCTCGAACTGAGCGGCTGACCGACGTCCTGCCGACGCTTCATCAGCGCGCACTGGACGCATCGGGCGGCAGCCGCTCCCTGCTCTTCGAGATTACGCCGCACGGCTCACGTCTTCAGGCCACCTCCGGCTTCGCGCTCGAAACGCTCGAGGGCGGACCATGGATGCCCGGAGCCGAGGAGCGCCGGCTTGCGGAGGACGTCTTCGTGCGGGGCGCGTTGTTCATCGAGAACGCCACAGAGAAGGCTCCGGACCTGGGCGCGCGCCTGGGTACGCCTTCGGTCTGCCTGATTCCGCTCGCGACCACCGCACGGCGATGCGGACTGCTGGCCATCGGTTTCGAGGACGGGGCCACCCCCCCGCCAGCCGGCGATCTCGCGGGACTCGCCGACGACTTCGTGCTCGCGCTGGATCTCTTCAGGCTGCGCCGTCAGGAAGACCTCCACCAGGATGTGCGCGTCCTGCTCGATGAGTTCTCGGCGACGGTATCCGCGACGCTGGACCTCGGGGCAGGACTCGAGATCATCTGCCACCGGGCCAGGAGGCTCTTCGGCGCGGACCGCACGTCGGTCTGGATCCACGATCGAGGCGCTCGTCATCTGACACTGCGCGCCTCGTCGGATCGCGAGCACCTGTCCACCGCCGCTCGAGTCAGCACCGAAGACCTGCTGGCTCCCGCCGCGGCTGCAATGCGCCGATCGCGATCGGCCGCCATTTCGACCGACACATCGATTTCGACGGTGGCCGTCCCGCTCCGCGGCTATCGCCGGGCGCTCGGCGCCATCGTGTTCGACGGCGTGCGCATGGAGCCAGGCGGTGAGGGGCACCTGCTGGATCGTGCGGACGAAGTGGGACGCCAGCTCTCGAGCGTGTTCGACAGTCTCCAGCTGATAGAAGAAATCGGCCGCGCACGGGCGGAGCTCGAAAGCCTGTTCGACGCGATGCCGTTGCTCATTGCCGTGGCGGATCACCGCGGACGACTTGTGCACGCCAACAACGCCTTTACCAGTCGTCTTCGCATGTCAGCGGCGCGGCTGCGCGGCCGGCTCCTCACGGACTGCGTCGGAGCCGAGCTTGCCAGCTGGCTTGCGAACCCGACACGAGACACCTCAGCGACAGCCGAGCGTGAATTGACCGATCCCGTGCTCGGCGGGCCGCTGGCCGTGTCGGTCACCGGACGATTCGACGGCAGCGCGCAACCGGCGGGTCTGGTTCTCGTGGCGCGAGTAATCCCGGACGACGTACGGCCCAGGCGCGCCGATCAGCAGAGCCCGCAGGAGCTGCAGTCGCAGAAACTGGCCGCCCTGGGTCAGTTCGTCGCGGGCCTCGCTCACGAGTTGAACAACCCGCTGCAGGGCGTGCTGGGGCACATCGACCTCCTGCGCGCGACGCACACGTTTCCGAAATCGCTCAGGTCGTCGATGCGGACGATCTACTGCGAGGCCGATCGGGCTGCCAAGATCGTCCGCAGCCTCCTCATGTTCGCCGGCTCGCGCCGGGTCGCGCCGCGTCGCCTGAGCCTTCGAGGCGTGCTGCAGAAGGTCATCGTCCTCCGGCGCAGCGCCTGCCGGAGCCTCGGCATCGACGTCGTGCGGAACTACGGCGATGACGTACCGCGGGTGTTGGGAGATCCACTCCTGCTCCATCAGGTTTTCCTCAACATGTTCACCAACGCGGAACAGGCGATCGCTGCCACCGGCAAGCCGGGGCGCATCGAGATCTCTGCGCTGACTTCCG
>JBFWPD010000115.1:0-9778 GCA_050250175.1 Vicinamibacterales bacterium | reverse complement strand
TGATCGAGGAAGAAGATGTTCAGGAAGTCGCTGAACACCAGCTCATTCCTGCCGTCCTGCAGATCGAAGTTCGGCGAAGGGAACTGCTGCGTCGTCGCGCGACCGAGGAAGCGATCGCGAGCCATGAACAAGCCGCCGAGGCCCAGTTCGTTGATCGCGCGCCGATTGACCTCCGCGAATCGCACCTGGAGGATGACCTGCTCGCTCTCGGTGCCGCCAGGCAGCTGCAGCATGTTGATGACGTTGGCAGCGCCAGTTGCGGTCGCAATTTCCGCAGCCCGCAGCATCACGGCATTGCTGGACACATTTCCGGAGAGGACCACCGCGTCGCCGGCGACGTTGACGCGGATGTCTTCGCCTGGAAACAGCTGCCCCAGATGCTGCTGGAGTCCCGGGATCGGCGCTTCGACCACGAGGTCGTACTGCACCCGCTGCGCAGGGCCCCAGAGGATGAAGCTGATGGTCCCGGGCGTCTTGCCGTCGATGAGGATCTCGCGCGGCTGAACGACGATGGCGTCGGCGACCTCAGGATTCGTAATGGCCACGCGGGTGACGTCGAACTCGGTGGTGAGCACTATCGAGCGCCCGGCCGTCACCTGCAGGCGCGGCATCTCGCCGGCTGGCTCCTGACCTGAGGCCGGGATCTGGACGCACACGAACAGCGCTACGGCGACGGCTTTCGCAAGCCAGAGTCGCGTGCGCAGAGATCCGGCGTACTTGCGGAACGTTCTCATCGAACAGGCTCCTCCCTGCGTTGCGCAGCGCGAATCGTCTCCACCGTGTACACCTTCGGCGGCGGGGGCGGCGGGGGCGGCGCGACCACGCGCGGCCGACCCTGCACGGGCCGGACGACCGGGGGTGGCGCCGGCTCACCCATCAGCCCTGCCAGACGTGCGCCCTCGGTCTCGGTCGGATCGATGTCCAGCGGATTTCGCAGCGTCAGCGTGACCCGGCCCTCCATCGTCGCCAGCGTGATCTTCTCGGCGTCAGCCGGCGTGGCGAGCAGCGTCACGACCGCCGTGCGAATCGGCGTGCCTTCCCGGCGCGATCGCTCCTGATCGAACTCGGTGCCCGCCGTCAACACCTGGATGTTGCTGACCACCGCGCGCGTAATCGGCTGTCCGCCGTTCGGGTCGTCGATGGTGACGAGCAGATCCACTCGCGACCCTGGAATCGCAAACCCGGCCACTGCAATGACGTCGTTGACGCGCACCGAGACGGCGCGCATCCCGGACGGAATCACGGGCGCGAGCCCGGCGCCTGCCTCCTTGGGAGCCAGCTTGTTCTCGGTGATCGGTTCGTTCTCGGCGATGTCCACGATGACGCCGCGGCTGACGACATCGTCGATGTTCTCGTTTGCGCCCTCGACCTGGTTGCGCCCGGGCCATGGAACCCGTTTCAAGTCGTCGGGAGTCAGCATCGTGCCCACCGTAATGGGGCGGGCGGCTACGATGGTGAAGACCTGAGCAACCTCGACCTCCCGCACCGGGATCTGCTGGACCGCTCGATAGACGAGGAAGCTGGCCACTGACGCGAAAAGAAGCGCCACGCCAAGCACGAGGGCAGTACGAGCATTGCGGTTCATGAATGATTCCTCGACAAGGCGCCGCCCTCAGCCTTGCACTTCAGTGCGCATGACGGCATCGGTGGTGTACGTCAGACTGTCCATGAAGGTGAGATTCATCAGACCTACTATCGGTCCGATGAGCAAAAAGTTGTGGGTGTAGCTCACGGTGACGCGCACGCCATTCGCGGTATCGCCGCTGCCAAGGTTGATGTCCTCTTCGGTCACGTCCACGTCGTCGGTGTCCAGCGTCAATCCGGCGGACGCGAAGTAGTCCACCACGCGTTCCTTGGCCGCCGCGTAGTCGTCGGCGTCGTAGCCAGGCAGCATGGCGACGCGGGCGCCCTCGCGTGCCGCATTCGCGGACACCAGGTACCCTTGCAGCAGGAATCCGAAGTCCACGATGCCGGCAATCAGCAGGAGAAACAGCGGGAGGACGAAGGCCATCTCGACGAGCTCGGCGCCTTTTTCGCTCCGAATGCGGCCGCGTCTTGTGGAGTGCATGGTTGAAGGTGTCATTGCCAGAACCATATCGTTGTGATCGCGCCAAGCGCGATCGGAACACCGTAAGGCACTCGAATGCGACGTTTGTCGTCGAGTGACACTTCGGGAAGAGCCCGCAGTCCCACGACCTTCCAATGACAAATCAGGAGCCAGAGATTCCGAAATGTCGTCTTGAAGGCGCGGTTCCACAGGACCACCACCAGCGCAAGCAGCCCGCCTGCCAGCGCGGTGTAGGCGCCGAGCACGAGCGTCGCGAGCGGTCCGAACCAGGCGCCCAGGGCGGCCAGCTGCTTGACGTCGCCGGCACCCATTCCGCGGAGCAGATAGAAGGGGAAGAAGAGGACGAACCCGGTCAGCCAGCCGAGCGCGCTCGTGCTGAGACCTTCCCAGCCGCCCGTCAGGGCGAAATACCCGAAGGCACACAGGGCGCCGCCAAACGTCAGGTAGTTGGGGATGCGCCGGGTACGAATGTCATACAGGCCGCCGGCAATGGCCAGGGCCAGGATTGCTCCATGGCTGAACGTGATCTCGGGCATCGGGGAGCTCGCGTTCAGTGATCAGGAACCTGCACCGGGTGGTGGAGGCTCCCACAGATCCTGTTCGGCCTGATCCCACCTCACGTATCCCGCCGCAATCGCATCTTCAATGAAGCTGTAGGCCAAGACGCAACTCAAACCGACGAATGCCGTCAGGAAGGCGTACTCGGCAAGGTCCTGCCCCTCTTCTTCCGTCGCGAGGCGCACGAGCAGCGCATGCAATGAGCCGGCTGCACCAACGACGGCGTCCCACATCGCTAGCTATGCCCCTTCTATGCGGCTGTCAGGGAGTTCGGTGCCCATTTCATCACAAGCTGATTACAAAAGCGTCACTAAAAAAAGGACAAACCGGCAGCGCAAGGGCGCCGCCGGTCAGCCTCTTGATACGTATCGTTCGGTCGAACCGGTCCGACTAGCTGCCGCCGCCGAGCGGCTGCTGCGTGGCCACGTTGTTGAAGAACGTGTTCAGGTTGGTGCCGAGGATCGTGATAGCGGCGACAGCCACCATCGCGATGAACCCGAGCAGGAAGGCGTATTCAACGATGTCCTGGCCTTCCTCTTCACGAACGAACCGAGCGAGCAACTGCGACATTTTGTCCTCCTTGGACAGTTTGGGGGATTCGAAACCCGTACTTGCTCTCAAGCCGCTGAAACGCCGTTCTCAGGGACCGGTCGCTGACTTCCTGTCCTGGCAGCAACTCCGCGCCGGCCCGGCAGATGAAACCCGATCGATGAAGAGTGAGGGTTCGACAGATTCGGACGCATTCGGTCCAGAAATCCCCGTCGGGACTGGCAATGGCCAGCCATCCGACCTCCCCCACTCCAACCGGGGTGGTGGTATCCATCAGAACGCCACCCTGGCTGAAGTCACAGATCTCTATCGGCACTTCCCGCACGAGTCTGGCCGAACTCGGGATACCGCCGGCCAGACTTTCGACCGCCAACCGGACACGGGAGGCATACCCCTCGAGGGCAAGCCGCATCCGCGACCAGACTGCGGTCTCGACCACCACAGGTTCGACAGCGACCGGCCGCGCCCGCAACGTGTGCGATCCACTGGCCGAACTCCACTCAACCTGCATCGAAAAGAACCGTCCGTCCAAGCCAGGCGCCACCACTGTCAGGAACTCACCCGACAGTCCTTCGACCATGACGTCCTGCCCCGCCCGCAACGAACCTTTCCAGGGGTCGCTGACCACGAACCGCTGATATCGGCGGCGATTGGTCAACACCGAACTACCTCGTAACCCTTGCGCGCTTCTGGGTTGCATAACGGTAGAGCAATCGCCATACCACAGCCGTTCCGGGTGCTCAGAATATCCGTAAGTACAAGAAAACGAGACGTGTTGTAGGCGAAACGCTGGCAGGAGATGCGTTCGAGAAAGCTGGCCAGGAGAAGATAAGTTAGGCCTCCCTAATAGAATTTCTGTCTATCACCCACGGTTTTCGCCTGTTCTGCCGGCCCGGGCGCGCGCCATGGCAGGCTGGGGGAAGGCTGCCCCCGCGGACGCGCCGCCGTCGGATCCAGTGCGAAATTCACGGAAATCGAGGGCGCAATCATGCGCCGCCAGGAAGTTCATGAACTTCTTGTAGTCCCGCCCGTCCATCCCAAACATTTCGAGGGTCGCCCGGTAGTTGCCGGCGGTCGCGGAGAGCCCGCGCCGAACCAGCTCGCGCACGTCGTGGCGAGTGAGATCCCGCGCGAGGAACATGGGGTGAACGTGCCCCCAGAACGTCAACCGGCCCTTGATCAACCCTTCGTACAGGTCGTCGGCGACCTGACGCCGGCGCTCGTTCGAAGGCCTGATGAAGCTGCCATCGAGCCGTTGAAAGGCGGGAGGAAGGTCTTCCAGGCCGACCGCGTCGCCGTCGAGCATGCTGCACAACTGCTCCATCGTGTTCTGCAGCTCGCGCACGTTCCCCGGCCAGCGATATCGCTCGAGGGCTTCGAGGGCCGGTTCGCTGAACACAAGCCGCCGGCCCAGCCGGTCGAGCACGTGCTCGACCAGAGGCCGGACGTCTTCGCGCCGCTCGCGCAGCGGAGGCACGACGATGTGCACGACCTTGATGCGGTACATCAGGTCTTCTCGAAACTGCCCGAGCGCCACCAGCGCCCCGAGATCCTGATTCGTTGCAGCAATCACCCGGACGTCTACGCTCTGAGCGTGATGGTCAGAGCCCACCGGCTGAATCTCCCCATTCTCGAGGAACCGCAGGAGGAGCGACTGCATGCGGAGACTCATCTCGCCGAACTCGTCGAGAAAGACGGTGCCGCCGTCGGCGAGCTCCAGTTTGCCGGTCTTGTCCCTGTAGGCGCCCGTGAAGCTGCCCTTGATATGCCCGAACAGTTCGGATTCGAGAAGCGTTTCGCTCAAGCCGGCGCAGTTCACGGCGACGAACGGGCGACGGGCGCGGGGCGAGTGAAAGTGAACCAGACGCGCGATGACGTCCTTGCCGACGCCACTTTCACCAGTGATGAGGACTTTCGAGTGTCGCTTGGCGGCCCGTATGGCGAGCCGGCAGACCGCTGCCATCGCCGCGCTTCGATGGACGACGACAGGGCTCTGACCGGCGCCGGCAGGGGGGACCGGATCAGGGGCAGCCGTCTGGAGGCGGTGGACAGACGACGGCGTTCGCTCTGGCATTCGCTACCGGACAATTATCGTCAAGACACGCCCACAAGAACAGTTGAAGCTATCCATGCCGGACCGGCCCCAAATGAGCTTGCTGCACCACGAAGTCCTATGACTTATTCACTGCCCGGAAAACAGGCGGAGACGACTGGGTCCGAATCCACCAGGGCGGGCAGGTCCTCACGAACCGCGACGAAGGACCGGGAGGTTTCAACGTCGATGCGGTATCCATTGGCCTGAAGCCAGTCCCGAGTGGCCCGTCCCTCGTCGATCGGCAGCCAGACGTACTCCGGGCGAATTCGCTCGAGAGCGGCGAAGCCCTTTGGCTCGCCAAGCAGGATCGCGCGCTGCTCGTCCAGCGTGTCGTCGCTGTAGATCGTCTCGCGGCGACCGTCGATTGACACGCGGAGCGCAGGTCCGAAGTGCCACAAGGCGAACTGACCCCAGTTGAACGACGTTACGAGCCGGCCGCTTGGGCGCGCCGCCTCGAGGTCGGCGGCGGCGGCCAGGTCAGGGATCCATGGGCCCGTGATCGCGATACACCGGGGAAGCACGCTTGTCTGCAGCATGAGCAACAGCGCCATGACTGTGGTCGCGACGTCGAGCACGACTTTCGCCCGAGTGTCAGGAGGCCCGGCTTCCCGCGCTGGAAAGCGCGGCGCAAGAAGCATGGCGGTTGCCACCATGAACAGCGGGACAAGCCTGGTGACGCGCAGCGACGAGTACGCCAGCATCGCGATGATCGCTGCCGCGCCGAGCGGCGGCCATCCGCGGCTCCGAACAAAGACCACGACCAGACCGGCGCCTGCCGCCCAGAGCAGAGGATTCGCGACTCCGGTGCGCCAGATCGGCTGCCACTCGGTGATGTCCGAGCGCGACAGCCGCACGGTCTCGAGAATGAATTGCCACAAATGCCACCCGTAGGGCGTCACGAGGGTGGCCGCGATACTCAGCGACACGACGAGAGCCAATGGAGCGATCGGAGTGCGCGTCGCGCGAGGATTCACATACGGCTCAATCGCCTGGCCGCCCGCCCACGCAGCGAGCATGCCCAAACCCAGGATCCAGCCCCCGTGTGCATTGGCCCACACTGCGAGAAGAGGCGGGACAAGCACCAGCCATCTCCCACCAGCGCTCAGGAGCCGGCACAGCGCCGCGACTAGCAGCAACGTCCACAGTTGCGGGCGCACGGTCCCGGCCAGCGGAATCATCCCGGCGAAGACGATCGCAAGCACCGGCCAGCGCCACCGGTCTGCGGCATGACGTGTGGCGTGAGCGAGCAGGAGGACCACCACCGCGGCGAAGAGTCCCCGCAAGACCATCAACCCGGCGTTGCCGCCAAGCGAATAGGCCAGGGCCATCGCCAGTTCGCTGAGCCACTCGTGATTGACCCACGGGAGATCCTGCGTGAACGAGTAGGGATCGGTCGTCGTCAGACGCCGATCGCGAAGCAGGTCGAGACCAAAGCGCAGATGCCCCCAGAGATCGGCGTCAGCCCACGTGGCGAGAACTGCCTGCGCGCCGACGATCCATGCAATGGGCCTGAATGCTGCTCCGATCGAAAACGCGCCGGCATCTCGTTCCACACGACGCGGCGAAGGATCCATCATGCTGGGCGGACTGCCCGATCAGCTCTGGAGCCGGTAGCGGTGGAACTGCTCGAGCAGGTCGAACTGCGTCGCGTATCGAGCGAGTGGCTCGCCTCGCTGATCGATTCGGTCTTCCGCGAGGTGTCCGAGAAACTCGGAGGCGGTGGCGAGGTACGGGACTCTGGCCGGCTCGAGCCCGATGACGCGAGCGCACGTGGCATCCACGGCTACAAGGTCGGATCCCATGGCGATGCAGCCCACCGGCCGGGGACGGCCCATGATCGGGCCGTCACCCTCCATCCCGACGACGGCGTCGACGATCGTGAAATGCGGACGGATGGTCGCGTTGAGATCGAGGATGGAGTTGTCGATGCCGCGAAAGTGCAGCAGATTCTTCGGCCAGCCGTACACCGCGCCGGGCACGGTGCCGAACAGATTCTTCATGCTGGCGGTCATCGCCGCCCAGTGGTGTGTCTTGAGCTTCGGCATCGAGACAATGAAGTCCGATGCGAGGAGCTCGGCCGGCAGGGCGAGCTCGGCGAGCTCCGTAAAGTGGCTCCGGAGCGGCACGACGCGCACGGCGTCGTGGTTCAGGTCGACGAAGCGGACACGCATCTCGTTCAAGTGTTCCCACAGGCCTGTACCCGTCAGCAGGTACTCGATGTCGCGCCGATGGCCGGGCCCCTCGCCGACGACGACCTCCCGCGCCCCCGCGCGAAGAAACGCATCGGCGGCTCCTGCGACGACGAGCGGGTGTGTGTTGATGACTGTGCCCGGCTCGTACTCGACGAGATTGGGCTTGAGAAACACCCGCTTGCCTTCGACGGGTGGCCGCAGGATCTCCAGACCGCGATAGATGACGTCGGAGAAGTCGACCTCGTAGGTTGCCGCCGGAAAGAGGCCCACGGCCGACCGGGCGGGCGTCGCGAAGTCGTCGCGGTCATAGGGCCGCTGTCGACACGCCGAGAGTGCGGCCGCCGCGAGCGGAAGCGATGCGAGGAAGCCACGGCGGGTGACAGAGAATGGGTTCACAGTCTGAAGGCCTCCGCTCCCCCGCCGGGCGTCAACGCGCACAGCGCCATCGCCATCACGAGCACGTTTCCGAGAAAGCCGCTGCGTTCCCATTGGGCCGTGAGAAGGGTTTCGAGGTCGGGAATGGGTTCGCCGTACACGCGCGCGCAGATGATGGCGAGCGAGAGCGCCATCCCCGACGGCTCTTCGTGCGCGTGGGCACGGAGCCACGCCCATCCCTGGTCGACAATGGGTGTGCCGCGCCGATCCTGAAGCGCGAGAAGGGCCAGTGCGGTCGTCGGCACGTACGGCTGCAGGTCCTGATCGAAGACCTCGGCATTCCCGTAGTTCCAGCCACCTCCGTCGCAGGCACGGTCGAGGAGCAGGCGGTCGCCTTCATCAATCCGTGCACGCGCCTCAGCGTCGAGGGGCGTCCCGTTTCCCGCTGTCTTCAGAGCCAGCAGTCCCCAGGCCGTGGGCTCGACCCAGCTGAAGGTACCGGCGACCCACGACCAGCCCTGCAGCGAGTTGTCCTGACGGTATTCGGGGGCCTGGTCCAGTTGCACGCCCTTCTCGAGCACGAGGGCGGCGGTCACCCGCCGGGCCGCGCCTGTCCAGACCGAGGCGTCGGCCCAGAACGGCTGAAGCAGCGTGAAGGCCGCGAGTCCGTTGAACGCGGCGTTGACAGGCTGGGCGGGGTCTTCGACGAGCAGCCCTGAGGGCTGCTGGGATCGTTGAAGGAACTGGAGGTGTGGGACGGCCTGCCCCTTCGCCTGCGGTCCCGCGGCTAGAAGCGCCCAGCAGGTCGGCTCGATGCGGCCTGGCTGGCCAGCGACGTAGCTCCATCCGCCGGACGGATGTTGAGCCGCGCGGAGTGCGGCAGCCAGCGTGTCGATCTGCGTCAGTGTCTGCACGGGGCTTCTACGATAGTCCCTTCGCTTTTCGGCCGCAAAAGGCCGTCCGGACAGGCCGGGCCGCGCGCGGCCTTGCTATAGTGCTCGCACACTGTGATCTCTGACGCCGCGCTTCGACGCGTCCTGTCTGACGCCGCCGTACGTCTGTGGGGAGATGTCATTCGGGCGCTCAGTCTGACTGCCGTTCTGGCGATATGTGCAGCATGGCTGGCGTACTACTGGTTCAGCGTCAAGACAGTACTCCTGCCGCTCAACATGAACGACTTCGGAAAGTTCTACTACTCCGCCAGGTTGTTCCTTGATGGCGGAAACATGTACGGGCCGAGCGCAGCCACTCTGATCCCAATCACGGAGACCACGTCGCGGCACTTCTGGAACATGAATCCGCCCCACTTTCATGTGCTGCTGCTGCCTCTGGCGATGCTGGGGCCGGCACCGGCGCTGTTGGTATGGACAGCGGGCAACCTCGTCTGCCTGGGGGTCTCAATCTTCCTGGTCGTCCGTACTCTGCACCTGCGGGCTCACGTCTTCGGAATACTTTGGAGCACCCTTGCAGCTCTCAGCTTCGCCGCCACTGGCGCGATCGTGATCACCGGCCAACTGACATTCCTTCTCCTCTTGCCCTTCACCGTAGCCTGGGTCGCGGCGCGACAAGGAAACTGGACGAAGGCTGGTGGATATTTGGGCCTATGCATCGCAGCGAAGCCCGTGCTGCTGCCATTCCTGGGGTATCTGCTGGTGAAGCGCCGTTGGGCGAGCGCAGGAGTTGCGTGCGCAGTGATGGCTGCCTCGTTCATGACAGGGATAGCGGTGTTCGGATGGCAGGCGCACAAGGATTGGCTCTCCGTTCTGTCGAGTGTCGACTGGCCATGGGCGACGATGAACGGCTCGGTCCTTGGAGTCGTGACCAGGAACCTGGCGCCGGGCGGACTCTACGCATCCGCAGCCGTCCTGCCATGGGCCATTCAACCACTCTGGCTGTCAGCAAGCCTCGCCATCGGGCTCGCCACAATGTGGTCGGCAATGG
>JBFWPD010000114.1:0-9797 GCA_050250175.1 Vicinamibacterales bacterium | reverse complement strand
GGTCGCACGCGCAATGCCGTCGGGCAGCGAGTGGCGGCAGCCGTAGATGTTGTCGAACTTGCTCTTGGTGACCGAGTCGTTGACGTTGATCGCGGGGAAGAGCAGCGTGCCGGCCTCCATCATCTGGTAGAGCCGGTGCACGCCGGTCGTCGTCTCCTCGCTCACGCCCCGGATTGAACTGGCCAGCCGCGTCCAGCGCTTCGGGTCGCCGTCCATCGAGGTCTTGATGCACTGCAGGATGACGCCCCACTCCTCCGGATGCCCGTGAGGATCGAACTCGGGCACGCTGCCGGCCTTCTCGAACTCTGCGCCCTTGTGCACGACGAGCGTCGCGTCGCCGCCGTCGTCCACGATCAGCGTCGGACCGGAACCGTCGGGCCACTCGAGCGCTTCACTCGTGCACCACCAGTACTCCTCGAGCGTCTCGCCCTTCCACGCAAAGACGGGCGTGCCGCGCGGATTGGCGGGCGTGCCTCCGGTCTCGGGCCGCCCGACGACAACCGCTGCCGCGGCATGATCCTGGGTCGAGAAGATGTTGCACGAGACCCACCGGACGTCCGCGCCGAGCTCGGTGAGCGTCTCGATGAGCACGGCGGTCTGCACCGTCATGTGGAGACTGCCCATGATGCGGGCGCCGGCGAGGGGCTTCTTCCCGCCGAATTCGGCGCGGATCGCCATCAGGCCCGGCATCTCCTGCTCGGCGAGACGAATCTCCTTGCGGCCGAACTCCGCCTCGTCGAGGTTCTTCACCTTGTAGGGTTCGCGACCGGCGGCCTTTGCCGCGTCGAAGGCGTGCACTCGTTCAGTTGCTGTAGCCATCACTACTCCTCATCTCATCTTCAAACGACGAACATTGGCACGAAGGGCACGAAGTCGCGAAGTCACGAAGGACTCAGCCAACTATTGCTTCGTGCCTTCGTGCCTTCGTGCCTTCGTGCCTTCGTGCCTTCGTGCCTTCGTGTCTTCGTGCCTACCGGTTGCCACGAAAAGCGCCGGTCCCTTTGCCGCGGGATCTGTCGGCAGCGGGACGATCCGCACGTCGTCGAATCCCGCTTCCGTGAGCATCGTACGCACCATCGGTTCGCTGAATCCGAGCCAGGCGTGTCCCATCTGCTGCCGGTAGCTCTCGCGGTCGTGGGGCAGCATGTCCACGATTGCCACGCGCCCTCCCGGCTTCACCACGCGGGCAACTTCTGCCAGGGCGCGGACGGGCTCGGTCACGTGATGGAGCACGAGCGTCAGCATCGCGAGATCCAGGCGCGCGTCGTCGATCGGCAGCGCCTCGAGCTCGCCCCGCCTCAGGTCCACGTTGTCGTATGCGCGCAGGCGCTTCTTTGCGGCCTGGAGCATGGCGGCGGACGCATCGACAGCGACCACCGTCTGCACGAAGGGCGCGAGCGCCGCGGTCATCTGGCCGGTGCCGCACCCGAGATCTCCGACGATCGAGTCCGAGGGCGCGAGCGCCGCGAGGGCCGCGAGATGGAAGTGGCTCCCGAACAGCTCGGCGCGCACCCGGTCCCATTGCCCGGCCGACGACGAGAAGAACTCCTGCGACTTGGTCCGCCGGTCGGCGAGCGCTGCCTGGAGGCGCCGCTGATCCTGCTGCGCCGCCGCCGTCTGTCCGACCTGATCGCGGACGAGCAGCCAGAGGCGCCGGGCGGCTGCGTCGAGGTCGCGCGTCATGACGTACGGATGACTCGTGCCCTCGGCGCGTGCCGCGACCCAGCCGCCGTCGGCGAGCGCACGGAGGTGACGGCTCACAGTCGACTGCGGCAGCTGCACGATCCCGCAGATCTCGGAGACGGTCAGCTCGTGACGATCGAGGAGCAGGAGAATCCGGCTGCGCGTGGTGTCGGCCAGCGCCGCCAGATGATCGTGAATCGCCGACGCCTTGGCATTCATCCGTAAAACCGGATGAAAGGATATTGCAGGACCGCCGTGCGCTTCAAGTACAATATTCCGTCCGTGACCACTGGCCGCCGACGTTCCCAAGCCATACTGCGCCTAGGACTTGTCCAGACGCGCGCCACCGCCGATATCGAGCGGAATCTCGCCGCCGCCGACCGCCTCATCGGGGTGGCGGCGAAGAGAGGCGCCGAGATCGTGTGTCTGCCTGAGCTGTTTGCCGCCCGCTATTTCGCCCAGGTCGAGGACCGCGAGTTTCTCGAGCTCGCCGAGCCGATTCCAGGACGCATTTCCCGATTTCTTCAAGCCGCCGCGAAGCGCCACAGGATCACGCTCGTCGGCGGTTCACTGTACGAGCGCGCGCGGGACGGGAAGAGGTACAACACGACGCTCATTTACGGGCGGAGCGGCCGTGTGCTCGGCAAGTACCGCAAGATGCACATCCCGCACGACCCGAAGTACTACGAGCAGTTCTACTTCGAGCCGGGCAACCTCGGTTACATCCAGGTGCCGGCAGGGAAGGCCGTCGTCTCGCCGCTCATCTGCTACGACCAGTGGTTCCCCGAAGCCGCGCGCATCAACGCGATGCGCGGCGCGCAGGTGATTTTCTATCCGACGGCAATCGGATGGTTCGACGAGCTGAAGCGCGACGAGCCCTTCTCCGCGAGGCGATGGGAAGACGCCATGCGTTCGCACGCGTCGATGAACGGCATCTTCGTGGCGGGCGTCAATCGCGTCGGCCGCGAGGGGACGCTGCGCTTCTGGGGCGGCTCGTTCATCGCGGATCCTTTTGGCGAAGTCGTCGCGCGCGCGTCGCGCACACGGGAGGACGCGCTCGTGGCCGACATCGACCTTCGCAGGATTCGCGAGTCGCAGGAGGGCTGGGGCTTTCTGCGGAACAGACGGCCTGCGAGCTACCGGGCGCTCGCACGATGAACGGCCCGACGCCGCGTGACGCCGGCTTCCGCATGCCGGCTGAATGGGAGCCGCAGCAGGCGGTGTGGCTCTCGTGGCCCCACAACCCCGAGACATGGGCCGCCCATGGCATTGCCGACGTCAGGCGCGTCTATGTCGAGACGATTCGAGCACTCGGCCCTCAGCAGCACATCAACCTGCTGGTGAACGACGACGAGTCGGAGCGCGCAGCCCGCGACACGATGATCGACGGCGGCGTGGACTTCACGCCGGTCACGTTTCTCCAGATCCCTACGCGAGACACCTGGATTCGGGACTACGGACCGACATTCGTCGTCAATCGCAGTTCGCGCGCAGTGGCGATGGTGAAGTGGGAGTTCAACGCGTGGGGAGGGAAGTACGAGGATCTCGAGGCCGACACTCGAGTGCCCTTCGCGATGAACCGCGGCCTTGGCATGCAGATCTTCGAGGCGGGGATTGTGCTCGAGGGCGGTTCAATCGAGGTCAACGGCCGCGGGACAGTCCTCACCACCACGCAGTGCCTCCTCAATCCGAACCGCAACCCGCATCTGAGTCGCGAACAGGTCGAGCAGTACCTGCGTGACTATCTGGACGTCTCCCAGGTGATCTGGCTCGGAGATGGAATCGCCGGCGACGACACGGACGGCCACGTGGACGACATCGCCCGCTTCGTCGATCCGACGACTGTCGTGTGCGTCGTCGAAGAGGATCCGGACGACGAGAACTACGAGCCGCTCAGGGAGAATCACGAACGGCTCGAGCGCGCGGTGGATCAGGACGGACGGCCGCTGCGCGTCCTCACGCTTCCGACTCCCGGTCCGATCAGCGACGCGACCGGCCGGCTTCCGGCGAGCTACGCGAACTTCTACATTGGGAACGCGGCGGTGGTGGTGCCCATCTTCGGCGTCCAGGCCGACGACCAGGCGCTCGGCGTGCTGCGTGAATGCTTCCCCGGCCGCCACGTCGTCGGTGTCGACAGCCGGCACATGGTGGCCGGCCTCGGCGCGATTCACTGCTGCAGCCAGCAGCAGCCGAAGGGCGAGAACTAGGCTACGGGCACTGGGCTTCAGGCTTCAGGCTTCAGGCTCCAGGCCACCTGCCCCTCTCTCGGCCCGACGCTGCATCGGCACATCAAGTTGGGCTTGGTCGCGTTTTCGCTGTCTTATGATCGGGCCATACATCCTTCCATTTGTGGAGCCAGCCGAATGCCGCTGCCCATCCTGAATCCCGGTGCCTCGACGGTCGATTTCCAGAACACCTCGTTGTCGATTGACGCGGTGGGGCGGTTCGTCTGCAGCACCTGGGAGGAAGCCACCCTCAACGGCGGCGCTCCGTTCACAGCGGTCATCATCGGCGGCGGAATGTATGGCGCCTACTGCGCCAGCAAGCTCTTCCGCCGCAAGCCGGACGCGCGTGTGCTCCTGCTGGATGCCGGCCGATTCCTCGTGTCCGAACACGTGCAGAACCTCGCGAATATCGGGCTCAACGTCCCCGCGGCGATTTCACCCGGCAGCGAGCCGGGTATCGCTCGCGAGCTGGTGTGGGGGTTGCCGTGGCGAGGCAATGTGGAGTTCCCCGGGCTTGCCTACTGCACTGGCGGGAAATCGATCTACTGGGGCGGCTGGTGCCCGCGGCTCACCGGCGGCGATCTGGCGAACTGGCCGGCAGCGACCGTCAATTACGTCGACGATCATTACATCGACGTCGAGAGCGAAACCGGGGTGGTTCCCGCAGCGGATTTCATCTTCGGCCCACTCGGAGACGTGCTGACCAACGCATGCGTCGCGGCGGCCATGGTGACGCCGGGAATCGAGTCGGCCCTGGGCAATCACGGGATCGAAGTCGCGCCGCTGGCGGTCCAGGGAAGCGCGCCGATGTCCGGCCTGTTCAGTTTCGACAAGTTCAGCAGCCTGCCGATCCTGGTCGACGCCATTCGAGAAGACGTGGCCGCTTCGGGTCTCAACGACGCCGCGCGACGCCTCTTCCTGGTTCCGTTGGCCCACGTCGTCAAGCTGCACACGGCAGGCGGCGCCACGCACACCGTGGAGGTCGACGTGGCGGGCCAGCGCAAGTTCCTTTCGATCGCTCCCGGTGCGTCGGTCGTGTTGGCCGCCAGTGCAATCGAGAGTACCCGCCTCGCTCTTCACTCGTTCCCGACCGCGCTCATGGGCCGCAACCTGATGGTCCACGTCCGCAGCGACTTTACCGTGCGCATCAAGCGTGCGGCGCTGCCTCCAGTCCCGAGCGAGGTTCAGACGGCGGCGCTCCTCGTGCGAGGCATTGTCCCGTCAGGCCGCTTCCACGTCCAGGTGACGGCGTCCACTCACTCGCACGGGTCCGACGAGCTCCTGTTCCGGATGATTCCGGATCTCGATCTCCTTCAGGCCCAGTTGGCCAACGACGATCCGGACTGGATCGCGATCACGTTCCGAGGAGTTGGCGAGACGCGCGGCGACCGTACCGCTCCTGTGGCAAACGCCAGCAGCAGTTGGATTGACTTGAGCCCGTTCGAGCTCGATGAATTCGGAGTGCCGCGTGCGTATGTGCATCTCAAGCTCGCGGCCGCGGACCTGCAGACGTGGGAGGCGATGGATCAGTCCATCCTGCAGTTTGCGCAGAGCATCGCTGGAGGTCCCGCGAACATCGAGTTTCTCTACGACGGAGGGTGGCAGTCTGCACCGTTCCCGTTGAATCGACCATTTCCCGAATGGCACCGTGGGCTCGGCACCACGTACCACGAAGCGGGCACCCTGTGGATGGGGGACCCTGGATCGTCGGTGACCGACAGTCTCGGCCGCTTTCACCACGTGAACAACGCCTACGCGTGCGATCAGTCGATCTTCCCGACTGTCGGTTCTGCCAATCCGGTCCTTACCGGCCTGACCCTGGCGCGCCGGCTCGCCGACCATCTGGCCACGTAGCCCGCGTACATCGCGCGCGATCACCGCGCCTCGCCATGCGCCTGCCGATGCATGCGGCAGCCTGTGCGCAGGTCATGATGAGCTTTGCCACGGTCCGTTCGCAGGCACTGCACGAGCAGCCCGACGCCGGCCTGGTTCTCACCCTCCAGGTATGCCACGATTGGTGTTGCGCAGCTGGATGCTGGGGCCCGCGCGCCCGGGTGCTCACGTCAGCTCGCTCGCCGCGATTTTCTTGTCGATCACGCCACCGCCACGGTCGGGTACTCGGACCGCCCGCCGCACCGGACGTGCAAGCGATCCACCGCGCTGACACACACAGAAGGCCCATCATGCCCAAACGCCCGATTCGCCTCGCGATTGCTGCCGCCATCGCGGTGCTCTTCATGGCCGGACCGTCGCTGGTGGACTTCATCACCGACTATCTGTGGTTCGACGCGATGGGCTACGCGAATGTCTTCGTCACGATTCTCAGTGCGCAGGGCGTCACCTTTACGGCGGTCTTCGCCGTCGCCGCGCTCTGGCTCGGGCTCAACCTGCGATGGGCCCTTGGAACCGTCGGCGACGCCCGCCCCGTCTTCACCACCAGCGAGGGCCTCCGGGTGTCGCTGCCCGGGCGGCGGCAGATGCAGGCCATCGCCAACGTGGCCACGATCATCGTCGCCGGCATCTTCGGGCTGTTCGCGTCGGGCCGCTGGGAAACGTTTCTCGCCTGGTGGTACGCCGTGCCGTTTGACCAGATCGACCCCGTGCTCGGCCGCGATGCCGGCTTCTACGTCTTTACGCTGCCGTTTCTGCAGCTGGCGCATGGCCTCGCGCAAGGCCTGGTGGTCATCGCCGCGCTCACCTGCGGCGCCGTGTATTTCCTCTCGGGCAGCCTGATGTCGGGCTTCCCGGCCACGCTGACACTCACGCCCAGTGCGCGCCGGCACCTGTCAGTGCTCGCCGCCGCGTTTCTCCTGCTGCTCGCCGCGGGGGCGTGGCTGAGCCGTGCCGAGCTGCTCGTGCAGCCGTCGAGCATCATCTTCGGGGCCGGGTACGCCGACGTCGCCGCGCGCATGCCGGCGGCGCTGCTGCTGGCCGCCGTGTCGCTGCTGGGCGCGGGGCTGGCGCTGCTGCAGGCCTTCACGCCGCGCAACTGGCCCATCCCCGTCGCCGCCGGCCTGTACCTCGCCGTGACGATTGGCGGCGCGGTCTACGCGACGGCCCTGCAGCGGTTCGTGGTCACGCCCAACGAGCAGGTACGCGAGGCGCCCTACATCGAGCACAACATCGAGGCCACCCGCCGCGCCTTCGACCTCGACGACATCGAGGTGCGCGAAATCTCGGGCAACGCGCTGCTGACGCTCGACGATATCGAGCAGAACGCCCCGACGCTCGAGAACGTCCGCCTCTGGGACCATCAGCCGCTGCTCGAGACCTTCGGCCAGCTTCAGGAGATCCGCACGTACTACGACTTCGCGTCGATCGACAACGACCGCTACGTGATCGACGGCCGGCTGCGGCAGGTCATGCTGTCGGCCCGCGAGCTCAACTCGAACAGCCTGCCGAACCGTACCTGGGTCAACGAGCGCCTCACCTTCACGCACGGCTACGGCCTGGCGTTGGGCCCGGTGAACCAGGTGACTCCGCAGGGCCTGCCCGAGCTGTTCGTCCAGGACCTGCCGCCGATCACGAGCGCGGGGCCCACCATCGACGAGCCCAGCATCTACTTTGGCGAGCTGTCGAGCGACTACGTCATCGTGCATTCCGACACCGAGGAATTTCATTACCCGCGCGGCGACGTGAACGAGTTCACGCAGTACCGGGGTGATGGCGGCCTGCCCTTAGCGTCGCTGGGGCGCCAGATCCTCTTCGCCGCCCGCTTCGGCGCCTATCAGATCATCCTCAGCGACGACATCACGCCCGAGAGCCGCATTCTGTTCAACCGGAACATCCGCGAACGGGCGCGCCTGCTGGCGCCGTTCCTCTCGTTCGACCAGGATCCGTACCTGGTGATCGCCGACGGCCGCCTGTTCTGGATTCTCGACGCCTACACCACCAGCGGCCGCTATCCCTACTCCACGCGGGCGGGCGGCGGCCTGAACTACATCCGCAACTCGGCGAAGTTCACGATCGACGCCTTCCACGGGACGACGACGGCGTACCTCGCCGAGCCCGACGACCCGATTGCCGCGACCTACCAGCGGATCTTTCCGGGGCTGTTCCGGCCGATCGCCGAGATGCCGGCGTCGTTGCGCAGCCACGTGCGCTACCCGCAGGACATCTTCGCGATACAGGCGTCGGTGTTCGCCACCTACCACATGACCGATCCCGACGTGTTCTACAACCGCGAGGATCAGTGGGAGATTCCGGCACTGGGCGAAGGGAACCAGGCGAGGCTGATGGAGCCCTACTACACGATCATGCGCCTGCAAGGCGAAGAGGACGCCGAGTTCATCCAGATGCTGCCCTTCACGCCCCGGCAGCGTGACAACCTGGCGGCCTGGCTCGTGGCGCGCAGCGACGGCGAGCAGTACGGCCGTATGCAGGTGTCGGTCTTTCCCACGCAGACGCTCGTGTTCGGCCCGCGGCAGGTCGTCGCGCGCATCAACCAGGACCAGGCCATCGCGCCGCAGGTCACGCTGTGGAACCAGCAGGGCTCGCAGGTGAATTGGGGCACGCTGATGGTGATTCCCGTCGAGGAATCGCTGATCTACGTGCGCCCGCTCTACCTGCGGGCGGCGGGAGGACGCATTCCCGAGCTGCGGCGGGTGGTCGTGGCCTACGGCAACCAGATCGTGATGGAACCCACGCTCGACGCCGCGATGGCGCGGCTCTTCGCGGGCGCTCCGGCGACGCCTCTTGAACCGGTGCCCGAGTCGGAGGGCGCCGACATGCCCGATGCGCCGCCGCCGGCGCCCGGCGAGGCCGCCCCCGGCGCCAGCCTGGCCGTCCAGGCCCAGGCCACCTACGAGCGTGCGCTCGCAGCGCAACGGGCGGGCGACTGGGCCACGTACGGGGCGGAGATCCAGCGGCTGGGTGCGATCCTGGCGCAGATGCAGGCGGCTCCGTAGCCTGGCTTCAGGCTTCAGGCTTCAGGCTACGGGCTTCAGGCTCCGGGGCTACGGGCTTCAGGCCTCCAGATCACGGTCGCGGGTTCCGAGATCCCTGCCTCCCAGGCCGCGGAAAGCAAGTGACGAACACTTGGCGACGACTGGGAGGCTTTCGATGTCCGTCTTCACGAATCCTGCAACTGGCGCCGCGAAGCACGCAGCGGCTTATGTCAGCGCAATCCTGGAACTGCTTGGCGACCGTGAGCCCATTGCCGTTCTACGTGAGATGCCATCGGCGCTGTCGCGCGCAATCGAGGGTCTGTCGCCACAGCAACTGCGTCAACCGGAACAGCGGGGCAAGTGGTCGATCGGCCAGATTCTGCAGCATCTCGCGGATTCGGACGTCGTCTGGGCCTGGCGCATGCGTCTGATCCTCGCGCAAGATCGACCGCAGCTGACTGGGTACGACCAGGACTTGTGGGCGGAACGGCTCAATTACGACCAGGAGGATCCGTCGGAAGCGCTCGAGCTCTTTGCCGTGCTTCGTCGCGCGAACTTGCGGGTTATCGAACGCGCGTCCCCGGCCGACCTGAAAAGGGTCGGAGTGCATGTGGAACGCGGGGAAGAGAGCTTAGAACACCTCCTCCGGCTGTACGCTGGGCACGATCTGATGCACCTGCGCCAAATCGAGCGCGTCCGTCGCGCGATAGCCTGATGCCCGCAGCGTTCGTGACGCGTGAGGTGTCCAGTGCACGTTGGAAGACAAATGCCGGATCCGCGACGGACTCCCAAGGTCACGGAATGTACGAAAACCTCAAAGTTGGACACGCGGCTGGACGCTACGGTATCAACCGCGATAACGTCGAGCAGACAGGTCGATTAGAGCGTTTTTCATTTCCGTACAGCGATGCGATAGCCGCAGTGGCGGACGTAGTTCGCGCATTCGGCTGGGGCGAAGAGCTCGAGCGCGAGGCCGACCAGCATCGTGACCTCGTCGAAGGTC
>JBFWPD010000113.1:0-9821 GCA_050250175.1 Vicinamibacterales bacterium | reverse complement strand
GACGGTCGTATCGACGACCGGCAAGCACCGCCCACCAGCACTGGGAGATCCAGAGTCGCAGGTCGATCAGAACCGTGTGAAGTCGCCGGGATTCACCGAGCCACGATCGTTCCTGGAGAACGACTCGTCGGTCTGCTCGGGCCCGGCCTGGCGGTCGCGCAGCTTGCGCTGATGGCTCGCAACGCCGCCCTTCCGGCCAGCCTCGCGCGCCTCCTCACTCGTCCACTCGTGCGCCGTTCCCTTCTGATGAGCGGCCCGGCCGCCCTTGCTCGCAATCTCGCGCTGCTTGTTGCGGTCCATCGAAGCGAATCCGCGATCCTCTTTGGCCACCGTATCCTCCTGCCCAACATCCAGGGTTGCTTTTGCGCGTTCAGTCAGCGGGCTGCAACGGCAGTGCCACGGCGAGAGGTTTTCAGCTGATCAATACGAGCGCCCATGAAGCACGCAACGACTTCGCGATCGCTCGCGAGACAGCGCGCGCACACAGCGCGCGCCGAGTGGAATAACAAGCCTGATATGAGCGGCTTACGACGAATGCGGGCCGCGAAAAATCTCAGCTCGACTGGACCGTCACGAGCGCGATCGCAGCCGCGATGCGGGCCCTCACACGCTCGCGTCCGAGGAGCGCGAGCACCTCGAAGAGCCCCGGACTCGCCGCGCGGCCCGTCACCGCTACACGCAGACCGTGAATGAGTGACGCTGCTTTGAATCCTCTCGCGTCAGAAGTCGCGCGCACGGCAGTCTCGATCGACGCCGCGTCGAACGACTCCAAACCAGCCAACGCGCCATCCGTCGCGGCCAGATGTCCGGCCATGCCCTCCACACGCAGGTGCCTGGCGACCGCCGCTTCGTCGAACGCGTCCACCGACTGCGTGAAGAAAAAGCGCCCGACGATCGGGAACTCTGCCAGCGTCTTCGCGCGGGGCCGCAGCAGATCGAGGACGGCAAGGAACCACCCGCGCCGCTCCCCGAGGAGCCCGTCGTCCCAGATCCCCTGCGCCTCGAACCAGGGCTTCAGACGGATCGCCAGATCGTCAGGCGCGAGCCGCAGGAGATGCTGCTGGCTGAACCAATCGAGCTTCTCCGGGTTGAACACGGCGTTGCCGCCGCTGATGCCACCCAGATCGAAGACATTGGTCAGCTCCTCCCGCGAGAACACCTCCTGGTCGGTCCCCGGCGACCAGCCAAGCAGCGCCAGGAAGTTGAACATCGCCTCGGGCGGATATCCCCGCCGCGCGTACTCCATGACCGAGGTCGCGCCATGCCGCTTGCTCAATCGCTTCTTGTCGGTCGCGAGGATGAGGGGCACGTGCGCGAACCTCGGCTCGGGCGCCCCGACGGCGCGATACAGCAGCACCTGCTTCGGCGTGTTCGAGATGTGATCGTCTCCCCTCACCACATGCGTCGTCTTCATCTCCACATCGTCCGAGACGACGGAGAGATGGTAGGTGGGGAGGCCGTCCGAGCGGAGGATGATGA
The DNA here is from genome assembly GCA_050250175.1 of Vicinamibacterales bacterium. Lineage (GTDB taxonomy): Bacteria > Acidobacteriota > Vicinamibacteria > Vicinamibacterales > CAVVIG01 > JBFWPD01. The sequence goes on along the minus strand of JBFWPD010000113.1, from coordinate 8,342 downwards.
AGTCGTCGAGCGTCGCCGCATCGACCTCGATCGGACCATGCACGAGATCGTCGAAGCGGACGATTCCGTCCGGCACCCGGAATCGCACGGCACGGGGGCGTCCTTCGCGTTCGCGCGCGGCGACGTCTTCGGCGCTGAGGGCCGCGCAGGTGCGATCGTACCGCCAGGCGCCACCAGCCTTTTCTGCCGCTTCCCTCTTGGCTTTCAGCGTTTCTGGCGCGCAGTAGCAGTAGTACGCGGAGCCTCTGGCGAGAAGGTCGGCGGCCATCGCCTGATGGATCCCGCGCCGCTGCGACTGGAAGTACGGAGCGCCCGGACCGCCGACGATCGGCCCTTCATCCCAATCGAGACCGAGCCAGCGCATCCCCTCGAGGATGCCCTCGACCATCGCGTCGGACGAGCGCTCGGCGTCGGTGTCTTCGATGCGAAGAATGAACGTGCCGCCGTGGCGCCGCGCGTAGAGCCAGTTGAAAAGCGCCGTGCGGGCGCCGCCCACGTGCAGGTAACCGGTCGGAGAAGGAGCGAAGCGAAGTCGGAGCACGGTCAGTTCGAGACGGGCACGGCCCGCCGGGGTCTCAGCTCGAGAACGGCGCCTTCATCAGTCCACATCATGATGCGGCCGTCACCATCCTCGATGATGTCCCGAATCCGGTAGCCGACGGCAATGGGTTCCACGTAGACGACGCGGTCGCCGATGAGACGGACACGGTGCAGCGTCTGCGCGGCGAGCGATCCGATCAGCAGATCGCCGCGCCACTCGGTGAAGAGCTGGCCTTCGACGCGGATCAGGTTGCTGATCGCAATCGACGGAACGAACGCATGCACGGGCTGCGTGAAGGTCGCTTCCTCGTGCGGCTGCAGCTTGCGAAGCGTCTCGCCGACGTACTGCGTCCCCCACACGACGTACGGGTATCCGTAGTTCCCGCCGCGCGTGATGAGGTTGAGCTCGTCGCCTCCCCTCGCGCCATGCTCGGTGGACCAGACGCGATCGCCGTCCGCGAACAGGCCCTGCTGCGAGCGGTGGCCGCTGCTGAAGATCTGCGCTCCGGCCCCCGTCCCCGGTTCCGCATAGACGTCGATTGCCACGATCTTTCCGTACGCCACCGACGGATCCTGCGACGGTGGGACGGGCGTCTCCGGGAGACCGACGTGACCGACCGTCACGAGCAGCTCGTCGCCAAGCCAGGCCAGGCGTCCTCCCGATTGCGGCAGGTCGAAGTTTGCCGAGATGGGAAGACATGGCCACGAGTCGAACAGCACCCGCCAGTCCGCAGCCGGTGCCGCACTCGCCGAATCCTCGGTCAGCTCGCGCGCTCCGACGCGGAGGGTCATGCACGCGCGCTCGACGTCCCAGTTCTCCCATGACGCGTACACGGTCGGCGGTGTCGTCGAGATGTCCAGCGTGATGTCGGTCAGCGACAGCGGCTGCCGATCGCCCTGCGGTGCACCCTCGGTGGCGTCAATCGCCTCCTGTTCGAGCCGCACCTGCATCGGCAGCGGACGCGACACCAGGCCGCCGCTTGCATCCCGATCGAGCCGATAGAAGTTGCCGTCGCCGGTCGCGAGGATGATCGCCGAACCGCGTCGCTCGATCGCTCCCCCGCGCCGCGGCGCTGTGGACGACGTAGACGACGTCAAGCCTGTGTGGACGATCGCGTCGAGCTGATAGTAGAGGGACGAGAGGATGTGCGGCTCGACGTTCGGCGCGAGCGGCGACGGGAGCAGAACCGCCGCAGCGGCGACCGCGACTCCCGCGACGCCAATCGAGACTGCGGGCCACGCCGGCAAGGTGAAGTACGGCACGACCGCCAGGGCCAGAGCCAGCCCCATCGAGATTGAGAGATCCGTGAGAGTGAACGTCAGCGGCGGCCGGAGGGCGAACTGGGCGATGGCAACGAGCAGTGCTGCGACGAGCGGCAACTCGAACCAGCGGAGTCCACGGGTCCGCCTGGACGCCGTCGATCCGTAAAGCGCCAGCAGCAGGTAGCCGACTCCCTTGAGCAGCGGTACCGCGAGGCTGGTCTCAATCGGGGGACCGAGCGGTGGATTCCGCGAGTGGAATGGCACCGCCATCACGAGAAGCAGCGACAGCCCGTGCCACAGGGTCCACCAGAGCATTTGGGAATCTGGTGATCTGGGAATCTGGAAATTTGGGGGGTGGCTTGGGGTCATCGAGACTGGCAGCGTCGACTGCCGGGCGAAACGTCAGGGCAGCGCGAAGCGCGCGCATGCCCAATTACCAAATTCCCAGATTCCCCAATTCCCAGATGATGTTGGCGGTGAGGCAGGGATTCGAACCCTGGGTACAGGTTTTAGCCCGTACAACGGTTTAGCAAACCGCCGCCTTCAGCCTCTCGGCCACCTCACCGCAGTCCGTAAGTGTACGTGAAATCAGGAGTTGGTCGCTCGAGATTTTACATGCGGCGAGGCAATTCGACCGGAGAGTCGCACACGCTTCCGGAGTCGTGCGGAGAACACGATGCACCGAGCCCGCGTCGACCACGCGAATCTCCCGGACTATGTTCGCGCCGACGCCGTGAGGATGGGTTGTCCGTACACAAGGCCGCCATCAGCCGCCCAGCCCGCCCAGCCTGCCACGACATCGCCCTCAAAAGCCTCACGGCCCTCGCCGTTCAACTTGCCGATCGCACCCGCCAGCGGGGTGCTGTGGACGTATTGCCACAAGAAGTCTCGCGCAGCGGGAAGCCGGAGCTGCCTGCTTTCCATGCGGACCTGGACCTCGTCGAACCCGGCGCCCCGAAATAGACCTTCCAATTCGCCGCCGTCGTTCAACGAGAACACCTGCTGGACGAACACGCCAATCGCAGCGCCCACATGATGCGTGACAGCCTGCTCCAGAACGTCGAAGAAGGCGGTCGGCGCCGGCACGCTGGCGTATGCGCGTCCGCCAGGCGCCAGCACGCGGCGCATTTCTCTCAGGGCAGCGGCCTTGTCCGCAACAAACTGGAGGGCGAGCTGGCAGAAGACGACGTCGAATGCGGCGTCCGGCAGCGGCATCGCCTCGGCAGCGGTTTCGTACCATTGAATCGACGTGCGTCCGGAGGACGCGGCCGCCGTGCGCGCGACGCTCAGCATTCCCGCGTTGACGTCTGCGCCTGCGACGCTCCCGGAGGGACCAACACGATCGGCCGCGAGGCGCGCAACGACGCCGGTTCCGCACCCAACGTCCAGAACGCGTTCGCCCGGACGCAACGCCGCCGCGGCGACGAGCTGTTCAGCGAGCGGACCGCCAATAGCCGGAACGAAGTAGCGCTCGTAGTTCTCGGTCGCAGTGCCGCCGTACGACGTCCGGAAGAATTCCTGCGGTGCGTTTGTCATGGTCGTGTCGTCCTCCTCGTAGTGCGTTCGAACGAACACGGTATGAGAATGCCGGCTGTCGATGCTTCGGTGAAACTACCCACGTCTCGGACGTGGGCCCATGGGTAGTCCTCCGTACACCAGCTCATACGGCGCACGTTCTTCTGGCGCTGAGCTGTCTCTATCGTGAGATGGCTTATCGAACGAGGCCGTGCTCGTAGGCGTACGCAGTGGCGGCAGAGCGCGACGATAGCTCCAGCTTGGTGAGGATGTTGCTCACATGGCGATCGACCGTCCGTTCGCTGATGGCAAGCTCGCGGGCGATCGCGCGATTGCTTTCGCCGCCCGCGATCAGCCTGATCACCTGCAGCTCGCGTGGCGTCAGTGATCGCGCAGCGGCCGGTGACGATGGCGTCAGGAGCTCGCTCACGCGCGCGACATCAGGCGCTGCCCCCAGCCGCAGGAACACGCGGCGCGCGGCGTCAAACTCCAGTTCGGCCGCATCCGCGTCGCCGAGCTGGCGCCAGCTCAGCCCCATCGCGAGGCGAACGCGCGCCGCTTGGTACGGAACTTCCAGCGCCTGCCACTCGGCCCATGCGGCGCGGAGCGCTTCGAGAGCGTCGCGGGGCTTTCCTTCCGTCAGCAGGATCGTTCCCTTCGCCTGCGCCGACAGGGCGCGCAAATATGGCGCCGGCATCGCTTCCGTGAGTGCTGCCAGTTCGTCGGCGGCATCGCGAGCGGCGGGATGAACTTGTGCCGCCAGCATGATGTCTACGCACGCCTCGAGGACGCCGGCGCGCACGGCGCGCTTCTGCCGCTGGCTGCGTACACGCCGGATGGCCGCTACGGCGGCGTCGACGCGCCCCTGCGCAAGACGAAGCAGTGCGAGCCCTGGTTCGGGCGAGCGGCCGTACAGGTGCGCCTGACGATAGGCCTCTTCAGCGTCGTCGAATTGCCCTTGCATCCTGTAGATCTCGGCCATTTCGTAGAAGGCGGCGCCGATCGGATATGCCCGGGTTCGATGATCGAGCGGCGCAGAGGTGACCGGCTGATTCGCAGGCTCGGATACAACAGCGCACGCCTGTCCAGCTTGTGCGATCGCATTGGACCAGTCGCCCGTCAACCGCATGGTTTCGGCGCGACGTACGAGGCAATGTCCGCGAAACGGCAGGAGATCCGGCTGGTCCGCGCACCATCGCGAGAGCGCCGCCGTCCATTCGCGAGCACGTGCGACATCGAGGATCTCGTAGCATGCCTCGATCACGGCGCAGTAGATGACTCCGGCTGAAATCGGGGACAGCGCATGGGTCGCGACGGCCACCATCGCTTCGTCGAACAGCGCCATCGCCGCAGCGCTCTCTCCGCGGCTCGCGGTCGCCTGCGCGAGCCCGAGTAGACTGAACGCCTTCAGTTCTGCGTCGTCGCTGGCTCTGGCGAGCGCCGCAACACGCGTGAATGCGTCGTGCGCGGCGTCGAGGTCACCGCGCTTCGCATGCGTTCGCGCGACGAGTACCAGCAGCAGGCCACGTTCCGGACACTCCGCGTCTTCATCGAGCAATCGCTCCGCTGTGGAGAGCCACCCGCCGCCGCGTGCCCAGTCGCCGATCGCCAGCAGCTGAAGCACCAACCAGAACGCACATCGCGCCGCCCGTCGCCTGTCCCGCGTGCGCAGCCACTCGTATGCGCGGGTCCAGGCAGCCTCGCTGCCTTCATCGTTGCCGATGAGGTAAGCGGCGGTCGCCATCATTTCGAGATCGCGCCCCTCGAGGGGCGCGCCAACGTCGGCTGCTGAGAGCCGGGCGTACGCTTCCTTCCACGCGCACCGCGCGAAAGCCTGGCGCCCGCGATCAAGAGAATCCAGCACGGTCCCGACTCAGATTCTAGCGAAGCCCAGGGGCTTGCCTGCGCTCCTGCTCAGCCAACGGGAGGAGCGGATCGTGGTCTTCCGGAGGGGACCAACGCCACTGGCCCAGGACACGGCCAGACGCTACGATCATCGAAGGATGCGCATCCTCGTCGTCGAGGACGACCAGAAGGTCGCCCGCTTCCTTCAGAAGGGCCTCGAAGAAGAAGGGAATTCGGTTGACGTGCTGACCGACGGCGACAACGCCGGCGCGCAGGCGCAGATGATCGACTACGACTGCGTCGTGCTCGACCTCAGCCTGCCTGGTCGATCCGGCTTCGAGGTGCTCAGGGACATCCGGGCGAACAAGCCACAGCTGGCAGTGCTCATCCTCAGCGCCCAGGCATCGCCCGAAGAACGAGTCGCGGGCCTGAACAGCGGCGCCGACGACTACATGGGCAAGCCGTTCATCCTGGCCGAGGTTTCAGCGCGGCTGCACGCCCTTCTCCGCCGGGGGAAGCCTCAGGACACCAGGCTCCGGGTCGCCGACCTCGAGGTCGACACGCTCCGGCGCAAGGTCACGCGCGCGGGACATGCCGTCGATCTGAAACCGAAGGAATACGCACTCCTCGAATTCCTGGTGCAGAACTGCGACCGGCCCGTCACCCGCTCACACATCATCGAGCACGTGTGGGACATCCACTTCGACAGCGTCAGCAACGTCGTCGAAGTCCACATCAACTCGCTCAGGAACAAGATCGACCGCGGCGCCGGCCAGCCGCTGATCCATACGATTCGCGGCGTGGGATACATCCTGACCGACAAACCGACGTGAAGCCGCTCCAGCTCCGCACGTCGCTGACGCTGGCCTACACAGCCGTCCTGTCAGTCGTACTGACCGCCGTCGGCATCGGGTTCCACTCCGCGCTGGTCCGCCAGCTCGATACGACGCTCGCCGATGCCCTGGAAGAGAAGTCCCGCGCGCTTCACCGATTCCTGATCTTCGAGAATGGCAGGCCGACGATCGCGTTCGACGAGAGCGATCCGGCGGAGGCGGCCTTCGTCGCCGATGCGACCCGCTACTACCAGGTCTACGACGCCAGAGACGGTCGGCTGCTCGTGCAGTCGCCCGGCATGCAGGCGGCCGGACTGCAGTACACGCCGGCTGAAGTCGCGGAATTCCTGGCGCAGCCAGACCCGCGCGACTTCGCGACCGCCACCGGCCGGCTGCGCGTGTCCACTTTCCTTCTCACACCCTCGCCTGGCGAGGAATACGTGATCCAGATCGGCGAACCGCTCGCGTCAATCGACAGTGCTCTGGCCGCCTTCGATCGAATTCTCTGGATCGGCATCGTCGGGGGACTGCTGATCGCAGCGCTGCTGGGCCGCTGGCTGGCGGGGCGCGCGCTGGCGCCGCTCTCCAGACTCGCGACAGCGACCCAGGCGATAGACATCCGGAACCTGAACGATCGCGTGGAGACGCGAGGCACCGGCGACGAGCTCGATCAGGTTGCTTCGGCGTTCAACCAGACCCTGGCACGGGTCGAGTCGTCAGTCGGCGAGATGCGCCAGTTCAGCGCCGCGCTCGCGCACGAGCTGCGAACGCCCATCGCCATCCTTCGCGGCGAGGCCGAGTACGAGCGCACGCATCCGCTGCCGCAGGAGGAACGGCAGGAGCGGCTCGTCAGTCAGCTCGACGAGTACGACCGCCTGACGCGTCTGATCAACCAGATTCTGACGCTGGCACGAGCGGAAGCCGGAGAGATCCCGCTGTCGTTCGCGCCTGTGTCGTTCAGCGCTCTCGCAGAGTCGGTGGTCGAGCAGATGGAGCCGGTCGCGAGCGCGCGCAACATCACCCTGACCTACGACGTCACGCAGAATGTCGTGGTGCAGGGCGACGCGAGCTGGCTCTCGCGACTCCTGCTGATCCTTCTCGACAACGCCATCAAGTTCACGCCCGACGGAGGACAGGTGGCCGCTCGCGTGGCGGCGACGCCCGACAGTGTGGTGTTGACGGTCGCCGACACAGGCATCGGGATTCCGCCGGAGGCAATTCCGCGTCTCTTCGAACGCTTCTACCGCGTGGAGTCCTCGCGGTCGCGGCAGACGCCTGGCACCGGTCTGGGTCTCTCCCTGGCGCAGTGGATTGCCGAGCGGCATGGCGCGCGAATCGACGTCACGAGCCGCCCGGGGGCCGGAACGAGCTTTGTGGTGACGTTCAGGAAACCGCCAGACGTGCTCACGCAGGCCGCGCCGTGACCGCGGTGGCGACGTGCGTGCCGCCATTGTCACGGTACCGAATCGACACCGGCGCTCCGACGTTGATCGTTCCGGCGCGATGTGTCGAGGCGTTCAGCCTGAACGTCATGTCGCCCTGATTGTTCGGCGACTGGTTGATGACCAGCGTCGTCCCTGTGATCGACTTCACGACGCCTGTCATGACGTGGTCCGCCTGCACCCCGTGCGACAGCGATGCGAGCGGCGTGGACTGTTGTCGCGGTGTCATCGCGAACCAGAGTGCGATGGCGACCACGATGAGTCCGACGACGATTCCTCCTGCAATGATCCTGGGCATGGCTTGTTTCTCCTTCATCTGATTTCGTTCACACCGTTCTCGTGTCGTTCACTCCGTGCGTCACCCGCCAATCGGCTCGAGTCCGTACGTCGACCACTCCCAGACGTCGGTCAGCCGGTACTGGCTGCCGTCGCGCTTGAACGTCAGCGTCGGACGGTCGCCCGCCGGATCGCGGCCGCTGGCCGGCATGACGAAGAAGTTGCGCACCGCGTCATTGCCGTGCTCACCGCGCAGCTCGACGACTCCAGCCTTGTTCGTGACGAGGTACTGGCCAGCCGGCAGCGTCCCGCCTTCGACGACGAAGGGGAACGGCACGCTGACCTCGACGGTGGACGCCGTTGCCGGCGCTGCCGCCAGCGCGACCAAGGCTGCTCCGAGCAGGCCTGTCTTCAGGATGAGTGTTCGCATTGTGACCTCCCTTGTGTGCGCCCCATTGCGCCTCGATGACCGTTGTCATCTACAGTCATTTGACGCTTTTCATCTGATGTTCTTCGTGAAGCCGTGATTAATTCCCGTTCATCTGGCCGCCTTCACCCCAAATAGAATCCGCAGCGTGAAGACCATCGACTCGGCGTCCGGCTGGACTCGTCTGCTCGCCGGACTGTT
>JBFWPD010000112.1:0-9860 GCA_050250175.1 Vicinamibacterales bacterium | reverse complement strand
GACCGGCATCCGCATCCCGCAGCACACGCGTCCGCAGGTCCATCGAATAGGCCGCGGCCATCCACACCTCCTGGGCCAGAGGAGTACCATGGCCGCGTACTGAGTACAAGTGAAAAACGCTCTAGAACCACGCAACGACATAGCCGCGCTTCCCGATGACGCTCGGGCCCGGGAGCTACGCTCGAAATCGCCACATCGGTCGTGTGTAACGCCGCAGTGTTTCTCATTGCCGTCTGTGAAGGAACCGGGAGGCGCCGCGGACCTTTCACGGAAAAGACCACGAACCTGTCTCCGGAGGTCCTCTCGAATCGCTGTGGCGAGAGGCGGGACAAGTTCCGCCCACATAGATTTGGAGCTGCGGGCTTCACTGGCAACGGACCACGCTCCACCAATGTGCCGGAGCGTGCCGCCTGAAGCGCGAGGCCTGATGTAACCCTGACTGAATCTCGGCGTCTACGCAACACGGGCGACGTCGATCTTTCGAGCGTCGTCGATTCCATAACGCAACATCGCCAGGCGCTCTAAGCCATATCCAATGCCCATCGCCGTGTGGATTGAAGGATCTCCTCCGACATGCTTGACAATCTTTTCAGTGAAGACGCCATATGCCAGGAGCTCACACCACACGCCATCGACTTCGACCGAGAGCTCCCACGCCTGCGTGCACATCGGATATTCGGTCGGAACGATCTTGATGGTTCGTCCGGGCAGTACCGCATCAACGGAGCGCAACATGCGGCCGGTCAGCGTCCACGCGTCGAGGCGCGACCGCTCGTCAAGCCAGAAGATCTCTGCTTGGTGAAATGCCTCGAGGTGCAGCGCGTCAACACGGCCCAATCGATACGCCTTGCCGGCCGCGCGCAGTCTGAGCGAGTAACCGGTATACCTCACAGTCAAAAGCAATGGCAGTGTGAGGTCGTATCGAAGGATCCGGCGGTCGTCGACACGGTGGAGCTCGCTGCGTTCGATGTAAAGAGCGTCATTGCCAATGGTCTTGCTGGCTTCCTCCAAATCGACGATCTCGTCGAGCTCGATCGGCGTGAAGTCCTCCCAAACCGCCCGCAGGCACTCGAGAACTCTCCCGACCGGATTCTCAGGTAAGTCGATGAGCTTCGGTCTCGAGAGAAGCTCGATCACTTTGCCGGGCAACTCTGGACGAATCTCGTCCGGACCGATTCCTCGCTGTTCCGCCACTTCGATCTCCCTTCGCAGCTTGTCGCGAACGCGCTGCAAGCGCTTGCGGATTACCGCTTCCTCAACACCGGCCTCCTGCGCCAGGCGACTCGTGCTCCACCGACCGTGATACCGACGGTCGCAGAGTCGGCGTTCGTCATCCGTCAGTATGAGGAGCGCTCGTGCGAGCCGCTCCCGTTGAATAACCGACCACGTCGTTTCCTCTTCGTCGAGCACTGGCACTTCAGGGACATCATCGAGGCGGAGAAACGTGTGCCGGCGCGCACGTCGCATGTTCAATGCGACCGTGATCACTATGCGTCGCAGCCATGTGCCGAATCGACGAGGCTCGTCCAGGTCCCGAAGGCGCCGGTAGGCCCGAAGAAAGGCTTCCTGCGCTGCATCTTCTGCAAGGCCACAGTCGTGCAATACCCCCTTGGCAACGGCATACGCCATCACCTGGCTCTTGCGCACGAGGCGGCCAAACGCCTCGAGATCGCCGCGCTGCGCCCGAACGACCAAGTCCCTCTCTCCGTCCTCCATCCGTTCCTACTCAATAGGTAAAGACACTCCAGTTGTCGAATCGTGACCTCGTTGAAGCTGTTGGCGACGTGAAGGAGGCCGTCGCCGATGCCGCAGTCAAACCGTCGTCCTTCGATCCCTGATTCTCGAACAACGCGGATATGGATCGTGAATGCAATCACGATTCTGCTTGCCTCTCAGGCAGGTCGGTGACTACTCTCCACTCAGTAACTGAGAGGAGTGGTCTTGAGCAAGCCGACAGACCTCGTGCAGGGCACACTCGATCTGCTGCTGTTGCGCGTCCTGTCCGTGGAACCCATGCATGGCTGGGCGATCGCTCAGCGCATTCGACAGATGTCGAACGAGCAGTTGCGCGTGGGCCAGAGCGCGTTGTACCCCGCGCTCCACAAACTCGAACAGCAGGGGTGGATCGAGGCCGAATGGGCCCCGAGCGAGAACAATCGCCGCGCGAAGTACTACAAGCTCACTACCGCCGGCCGCAGAGCACTGAAGGCCGAAACGGCGGAGTGGGAACGGCTGTCGTCCGCGATCTCGTTGATCGTCAAACCTGCGTGAGGGACGTCATGCGCTGGGCTAGCAAGCTTCGTCTCCGGCTTCGTTCGCTGTTCAGGAGCCGCAGCGTTGAAGAAGAGCTCACCGAGGAGCTCCAATACCACCTGGACCGCCTGATTGACGACCGCATTGCAGACGGGGCGTTGCCCCACGAGGCCCGCCTTGCCGCCCTTCAGGAAATGGGGGCAATCGAGCAGCGGAAGGAGGAGTGCCGCGACGCACGCGGGCTTCGTCTGATTGAGGCGATACGCGGCGACCTTCGCTACTCGGTTCGGCAGCTGCGCAAGTCTCCAATGTTCACCGCGGCGGCTGTGTTCACCATCGCGGTAGGCATCGGCCCGAACGCCACGATGGCGACAATCATCAGTAGTGTGTTCAGACCCCTGCCTGTGGGCGACGCCGACCGACTGACCGTTCTTGCCACGACGATATCCGGCAATCCCAGAATCTGGCAGCGCGTGGCGTATCCGGACCTTCAAGACTACAGGGCCTCCGAAACGCCCTTCTCGGAGATGGCAGCGTGGGACCTGAGTCCTGTGGGCCTCACGGTCGACCGAACGACCGACCGACTGATGGCGACGGCCATCTCGGGGAACTATTTCTCCACCCTCAGACTCAATCCTGCAGCGGGACGGCTCATTCTTCCCACTGACGGCGAGCTGGGCGGGGCCCGGCCCATCGCCGTCCTGAGCCATTCGTACTGGTCACGCCGCTTTGGCGCGAGCACATCAATCGTCGGTCGGGAGGTGCGCATCGATGGTCGCCCCTTCACCGTGGTCGGTGTGGCTCCGGAGAGCTTCCACGGCACCTTTGCGCTTCTATCGTCGGAAGTGTATGTGCCGCTGGATCAGTTCCAGTCTCAGGCGCGGCGCTCCAACCGTGATGTCCTTGCGGTCCGCGTCATCGCGCGCCTGAAGGATGGGGTCACGCTCGATCAGGCGCGTGCATCGATGGATACCGTCGCCAGGCGGCTGGAAAGTGATCATCCGGCCACGAACGCCGGCCGCCGCGTCCATGTGTACTGGGAACGACTGGCCCGGCCAGAACCTCCGAACGCATCGCAAGCGCCCGTTCTCGCCGCCCTCTTTCTGATGCTTGTTGGCGCAATCCTTCTGATTGCCTGCGCCAACGTGCTGGGGCTTTTCCTCGCCAAAGGGCTCGGCCGCAGTCGGGAGATGGCCATCCGTCGGGCGCTGGGCGCCAGCCGATCCGATCTTGTTCGACTGTGCGTCGTCGAAGCGCTTGTCATCGCCTCTCTCGGAGCGATCGGAGGTGCCATTGCCGGAGTCACTCTGGCGCGCAGTCTCGCCTCAGTGGCAGCGACGCCGGGATTTCCATTGTTCCTTGATTTCCAACTGGACTGGACGACCGGGAGCTACCTCGGGATCCTGATGGTTGTGTCTACACTGTTGATCGGAGTGCTGCCGGCACTCAGGGCGTCACGAGTTGAGCCGCGCGGCGGTCTTTCCGAAGGCAAGACGTCCACTGAAGGCCGGCGGCGACAGCTGATCCGCGAAGGCTTGGCAGCCGCGCAGGTTGCGGGCTCCGTTGTGCTGCTGGTTGTGTGCGGGCTGTTCATGCGAAGCGTCCAGAGCCTGCAATCGGTGGATCTCGGCTTCGATGAGGATCGTGTTCTGCTCGCCTCGACGGATCCCGGCGCCGTGGGATACGACCCCGATGGAGTGCGGGCGTTTTACGAGTCGCTCGACACGGCAATCGAAGCACTCCCGGAAGTAGAATCCGCTGCCGCCTCGGTCTTGGTCCCGTTCGGAACTGGCAATTTCACTCCGTACATAGCAGCCGAGGGTCAACCACCGCCGTCGAGCACGACCGGGCTCCTCGCCGAGCGACATCTAGTCACGGGCGATTACTTTCTGGCGATTGGAACGCCCTTGCTGAGAGGGCGTACCTTCTCCACCATCGACACCAAGGGATCGCCGAAGGTCGCAGTAGTGAACGAGGCGCTCGCGGCGCGCCTGTGGCCCGGCGAGGAACCTCTCGGGCGACGCTTCCGCTCGAGTTCGGAGCCCGACGCTCCGCTCGCGGTGATTGGGGTCGTCCCTGATGCTCGATACCGCCGCGGCGAGATCGGCGGTCCGGCAGTGCCCCGCTTTTTCGCTTCTCTCGATCAGTTCGATGGTGTTGCTCGCACGCTGCATGTGCGCTCTCGAACGCCGGCGGCCGGAACCCTCGCACTGCCCATCACCGAGACGATACGTCGCCTCGATTCTGCCGTTCCTGTCTATGACGTCTACACGCTCGAGCGGCAGATCAACGACAGCGCCGGCGGATTTGGAGGCGTGAGGGGCGCGGCCATGATTACCGGAGTTCTCGGCCTCCTGGCACTCACCCTGGCACTGGTGGGTACCTATGGCGTGCTGTCGTTCACCGTGAGCGCCCGGACGCGCGAAATCGGCATCCGGATGGCGTTTGGGCTTACGCCAAGCCGTGTCTTCCGAATGTTGCTTCGCGAGAGCTGGACAATCACCCTGATTGGCGTTGCAATCGGGTTGGCCTTGAGCTTCGCTGCGGGAAGGGTAATGGAGGGATTCCTGTTCGGCGTCGTCCCATATGACCCGGTCACATTTCTCGCGGTTGTGATCCTGATGGGCGGGATATCAACGCTCGTTGGATTTCTTCCCGCCCGCAAGGCGTCGCGGATGAATCCGATCGAAACGCTTCGATACGAGTAAACGCTCGCGGAGCCCGACGGCAGTCCGGTTCTGATTGATGCAGGCGGCTGTCAAAGCAGAGGCTCCAGGAGAACGGTGAATCCGGCGGTTCCGGCGGCCCTGTGACTGCGGCGCGCCAGAAGCACAAGAGACATATGGCCAGGTACATGACGTCCCTCGACATCAACGCGCCGGCGGGTCGCGTGTGGCGAATTCTGACGTCGTTCGACCGCTATCGTGAATGGAATCCTCAGATCCCGAGCGCAGCCGGTAAGCCCGAGGAAGGAACGCGAATCACGCTGCGTCTCGCCCTGCCCGGCAGACCTGCAATGGATCTCGATGCAACGATCGAGCAGGTTAAGGTTGACCAGTTTCTCTCCTGGCGCGGTCATCTCCTTGCGCCCTGGTTTTTCGAGGGCTATCGGGAGTTCGCCATTCAAGAGGCTGGCCCCAATCGAGTCTCCGTCACGCATGTTGAGGACGTTCACGGGCTCTTCGCACCACTCTTCCTGCTCATCATGGGCGGCCCGATCATCAGAAGCCAGCAAGCGTTGAACGAGGCGCTCCGGGCCCGGGCTGAAGGCTCCGAGACCACCTGACATCAGACAATGCACTCCAAGCAACAGACCCCACGCTTCAGCATCGCGCCGGAGCGTGGGGCCTGGCCTGAAGCCTGGGGCCTGAAGCCTGAAGCCTGGAGAGGACGCGATCCGATTGGGCATCGCCTGCGCCCCTGCTGCTCCGAAAAGACGCCGTGGTTCACCGTCGTTGGCGTGGCAGCGGACGTCAAGCAGGGCGGCATCGACAAGAAGGCTGGCACCGAGATCTACTTTTCACTCGACCAGATAGCGCACCTCGGCTGGGCAATTGGGACGATGCACGTGGTGGTGCGGACGACAGCGCCGTTCGAGGAAGCGGCCCCGGTCATTCGTGATGTTGCCCGGGAGATCGATCCGACCGTCCCGATCGTCCGGCTTCGCGAGCTGGACGACGTGCTGCAGGAGTCCATCCGCCGTCCACGACTCCTGTCGTACACCGTCAGCATCTTTGCTGGCCTTGCGCTGCTCATCGCGTTGATCGGCACGTACGGCCTCCTCTCGTACACCGTCACCAACCGGCGGCGCGGTCGTCGCCGGCGTCATGGCCGTGGGCACGCTGGCCTGCTCGATTCCCGCGTGGCACGCCTCACGTGTGGACCCGCTGCTTCTCATTCGAGAGGACTAGCACTTAAAGCTGCGGAGTTCCGTGGCAACCGACCCCACGCGCCAGCAACGTGCCGGAGCGTGCAGCCTGTGGCCTGAAGCCTGAAGCCTGAAGCCTGAAGCCCGGAGCCCGAAGCCCGACGCCCGCCTAGAACCCCGGCGTCAGGTGGAACGCGAACATCCAGCCCTGCTCAGGACGCTGAAACGGCTTCGCGACGTCGAACTCGGCCACCATGAAGCCGAAGACGTTCACGCGGAAGGCCACGCCGGCGCTCGCCACTGCCTTCCGTGAGCCTCCGAAGAGATCCGGTTTCTCTCCCTCCGCCCACGCCACGCCGCCGTCGGCAAAGAGCGCCACTTCGACGGGCAGCGGTCCATACATGTTCTGCGTCGCTCCGAACGGACGCAGCAGCGGGAACCTGAACTCGAGGTTGGCGACGAGCAGGCGGGTGCCGAGCAGTTGATCGAACGCGGGGCACGTGCTGGCGCCATCGGGAACGCACTCTTCAGGCGCGAACGAATTTACGTCGTATCCGCGCACCAGGCTCGGGTAGCCGAGAAACAGCGGAAACATCCGGTCGTCGTCGCCGCCGGAGCCGTAGCGCCCGTAGTGGAGCACGCGGCCGGCCACCGTGTAGAAGTTCGCCGGCATGACGTATCGACGATAGTCTGCGAGCACGCTCGTGTAGTCGATGGTCCCGAAGGTCGGCGCGACCTCGAAGCGGTAGCGTTCGCCCTGCACCGGGCTCGTCGCGCCGAAGAGCGACGTGTCGCTCACGAACGCGGCAGACGATGTCATGAGGTTCGCAGGTTCAGCGACTTCGACCGTGTCCCGTTCGTCGACCAGCAGCTGCCCCGTGACGAGCGAGTACGCCTGGGTACGCGTGACGCGATCGAACGTGAGCTGGCTGAAGCCTCCCTGGAACTCCAGACGTTGCGCGCGGTTGAACGGATACGCGACGAGGCCGGCAGCGCTGCGTTCGGTCTGCCGCAGGAGGATCGTCTCGTCGACGATGACCGGATGGCCGTCGATCTCGTCGAGCGTCGTCCTCAGACCGCCGCTCAAGTAGGGAACCTGGCCGCCGAGCAGTCCCCAGTTCCAGCGATGCTTGCGGTTCGTATAGGCGACCTGCGCCGCGGAATCGCGCGCGCTGAAGTCGCCGCCGAGCCCCGCGCTCAACTGGAACGCCGCCGAGAGCTGCTGATCGCCAAGCAGGTCGCTGAAGAAGAGCGCCAGGCCGCCGCTGATTGCCGCACCGAAGCGATCGGCGCCGATGCCGATGACCGGCGGTCCGACGGCTTCGAGCGACAGTCCCGCGCTGTAGTCCTCGGTCGCGTACTCCTGTTCGGGCGGCAGTCCGAAGCTGGCGTCGGCAATCAGTCCGGCGATCTGACTCGCCCGGCGGTCTGCAGGAGGCAGAATCGCGGCGTTCGTCTCCACCTCGGCGAGCGGCTGGCCGCGATCGGCGACGTCGAGTGTGTAGACGTGGTGACTGCCTCCGTCATAGACGCTGAACGCCGCGACGCCTGTCTTCGAGGCAATCGACAGCGCAGGACTCGTCGCGGTGATGCCGGTCACGCCCGTGCTGACGGTGGTGATCTGCGTGACCACGCCGGCAAGGGTCGCGCGATAGATGTTCGAGATGCCGTCGCGATCGGAAAGGAAGTAGAGCGACTGACTGTCGGGCGACCACTGGGGGTTGATGTTCTTGCCCGTGGTGAATGCGGCCAGCTGCGAGACGGCGCCGCTCGCCGGATCCACAAGAGCCAGACGATAGTCCCCGATGTCGAGCACGTCGAGCTTCGACGAGAAGCGGTCCGTCGCCATCGCGATGTAGCGTCCGTCGGGCGACCAGGCCGGTTGAATGTCGGTGTACGGGTCGTTCGTGAGCCTGCGCAGCTCGCCCGTGCCGAGCTCGTAGACGAAGAGGTCCGTCAGGCCACGCGTCATGCCCGTGAACGCGATGGCCGTGCCCTCGGGATTCCATGTCGGGTTGAAGATCTCGTCGAGCTCGCCGATCTCGATTGTCTGCTCCCGCCTGCCGTTCGGCGCGTCGAAGATCACCAGCGCGGGATCGCCGCCGCTGATGCTGGCCACGGCGAGCTTCGAGCTGTCCGACGACCAGCCGCCGGCGGAGTGGATGAACTGCAGGCTCGCCAGGTGCGGATCGGACGCCGTGCTCGTCAGCCGGTGCACGACCTCGCCGGTTGTCGCGTCGGCGACGAAGAGATCGATCGAGAAGAGGCTTCGCTCGGACAGGAACGCGATGAACCGTCCATCGGGACTGAGCGCGGGCGAGACGTTGAGGTCGCCGCCCAAACCGCCCGACGGTGCCAGCAGTCGCTTGCCGACCTCGCTCGGGGGTGTCGTCGACTCGACGATGGGGACGTATTGGCTGCGGATGGCCGAGTGCCAGTCTTCCGACAGCTGATCGACCGAGAGGCCGAGCACCTGTTCGATCGCGACGTGGTAGTCGCGCGCGTCGCCGCCGGCCATGAGCATCTGGCTCACGACGCTGTCGCCCCAGCGCCCAGCCACGTACGCCCAGAAGGCCTGCCCCCAGCGATACGGGAAATACTGCGGGTTGTCGAGGTCCTCGATGTTCGGGAGCTCCTCTTCGCGGACCGCGTCGCGCAGCCACATCGCCGTGTGGGCATCGATTGGACCGATCGAGAGGTACTCGGCCATGCCTTCGACGAACCACAGCGGCAGGTGCTGCGCGCCAGTCTCGCCGGGACTGCCGCCCTGCCGCGACGTCATGTCGAACTGAAAGGCGTGTACGAGCTCGTGGCCGATGACGTGATCGGTGGCTTCGAGGGGACCGCCCATCGGCAGGATGATCCGGCGCCGCATCGACTCGGTGACGCCGCCGGTGCCTTCTCCGATCTCGCCGCCGATGGCGTTGGTCTGCTGGAAGTGCGGCTGTGCGGCGTAGAGGACGAGCGGCTGTCGCCCTTGGAGCTCGTACTCGAGCACGCGCTGCAGGCGTGCGAGCCATCGCTCGGCCATGCGCGCCGCGAGATCCGCGCCTTCGCGCTCCTCCGGATAGAAGTAGATGTCGAAGTGCTCGGTCTCGAGCTTCTCGAAGTCGAAGGTCTCGTACTGGACCTTGTTCCGCCCGAAGTACTGCGCGGCCGCGGGCGAAGCCGTGAGGGTGATCATGGCCGCCAGCGTGGCGGCGACTCCGACAACTCGCATTGCTGAACGCATCGTTCACCTCGGGACGCGCGCGGGTCAGGCTAGCGCGGCGCGGTTCGGTTCCTGCAGACCTCGATGTGGGCGCCTCCGCCGTGAGCGGCGCAATACTCCGCGATGGCCCGCTGGACTTCATTCCGCGCGGCGGCCTCCGCAGCTTCGCCTGTGGCGTCGGTGAAGGAAGTGGTCAGCTTCTGGCCCAGGTACTTGAAGATCAGGTTCTGGATGGCAATCGTCAACAGCTCACCGCCGCTGAAGGCGGCGTATGGCTGGGCGAGCGGGTCGCTGACCGGGTTCGAGTTGAGGCGCTGCATCTCGTTGGCGTACCAACCGCCAGGCGGGACGGGCCCCACATTGTAATCCTCGGGTCTGAAGTAGACCTCGAGCGTGAGCCGGTCCTGGACACCGCTCGTAAACGTTGGCTGCTCGTTGAGCCCTCTCAACGCCGGCTCCGCCGGCGTTTTCAGCAGCTGCTCGCGGATACGGTCGAGAGAGACGGGCAACTCGGGGGGAGCGTCGGCC
>JBFWPD010000111.1:0-9921 GCA_050250175.1 Vicinamibacterales bacterium | reverse complement strand
CAGCAGCCGCAGATACACCGTCAGTTGGCCGCGGTGATGAATGATGTGGTTCAGCACGAAGCTGCGAAACGCCATGAGGCGGGGTACTGTGAAGATCTCGTGCCCCTCGCGCCTGAGCGTCCAGAGCGATGCATACACCGAGTCGCCCCGGTCGAGAAGCGGCCGGGCCCTGGAGGCGCACAGGTCGAAATGCTGCAGAATGTCCCCCCGCGATCCCATTGGCGTCAACGGAGGAGGCACTGTCGTCAGCTCGAGGAACGGTTGCTCCAGAACAGCCGCGGTCCATG
The DNA here is from genome assembly GCA_050250175.1 of Vicinamibacterales bacterium. Lineage (GTDB taxonomy): Bacteria > Acidobacteriota > Vicinamibacteria > Vicinamibacterales > CAVVIG01 > JBFWPD01. Next base: position 9,634 of record JBFWPD010000111.1, on the reverse strand, counting down.
TTGGAAGGTTCGCGACATGCGTGGCAAGCGCCCCCGCCGTCCTCGATCGGTCGTGAGGGGCCCAGGCCAGTCGGTCGTCACCGATGCGTTCGAGGACACGCCTCGTCGCCCCGATCTCATGATCGAATTCAGCGAGCAGCCACTCCTTGATTTGCATGCGATCTAGTCTAGTGCGCGCGCTGGCGGTGGTCACGCTGACCGGTTCGGCGTGCTCCGCTCCCTCCGCTCCGTCACTGTCGGTGGCGCCGCCGCCACAGGTCTCCGGCGACCGTGTCGTCGAGGGGCTTTCAGCGCCAGTGACCGTGCACCGCGATCGCTGGGGCGTCCCTCACATCGAAGCCTCCACGCAGGACGACCTGTTCTTCGCACAAGGCTATGTCCAGGCGCAGGACCGGCTGTTTCAGATGGACCTCTGGCGCCGTTCCGTGCAGGGCCGGCTCGCCGAGGTCATGGGAGCGACCTTCATCGCTCGTGATGCGATGACGAAACGCATACGGTATCGCGGCGATCCGGAGGACGAATGGGCGAGCTACGGGCCCGATACGCGTGCGATCGTGGACGCGTTCGTCCGGGGAATCAACGCGCGCGTGCGCGAAGTGCAGGGCGACCTGACCGAGGATTTCGAGCTCGCCGGCTGGGCTCCGGAGGAATGGGCGCCTGAAGACCTGTTCAACCGGGTCGACGCCTTTCTGGCCAGCGGCAACGCCCAGGATGAGATCCTGCGCGCCCGGCTGGTGGCCGCGGTTGGACCCGCCGCTGCAGAAGCGTTGTGGCCTTCGGCTGAAGCTCGCACCAGCGTGCCCTCCGGACTGGACCCGGCCAGCGTCAGTCCCGCCGCGGCGGAGGCCTTCAGACGCGTCGGCACCGCGCCTTTCTTCATTGCGCTCGCTGCTCCAGGTGCGGAACCGCGAGCGGGAGCGGCACCGGGTGGCAGCAACGCCTGGGCCGTGTCCGGCGCTCGAACCGATACCGGCGCGCCACTGCTCGCTGCCGACCCTCATCGGCTCCTCGCCAACCCGTCTCTCCGCTACCTCGTGCACCTCAGCGCGCCAGGATGGAACGTCGCGGGTGCGACGGCGCCGTGGCTTCCAGGGGTGGTCATCGGGCACAACGAGCGTATCGCCTGGGGGATGACGGCCGTCTCCGTGGACACGCAGGACGTGTACCTCGAACGCATCAATCCCGAGAATCCGTCGCAGGTCTGGCACGAGGGCCGCTGGATCGACATGACTACCGAGCGGAACGCCATCGACTCGATCGGTCGTGAGGAGCCCTTTGAGTACGACGTGCAGTTCACACCGAGGGGAGTGGTCGCGGCGCTCGACAGCGAGCGTCAGCTCGCTTACGTACTTCGCTGGAGCGGCACAGAGCCGGGCTCAGCCTCGGAGCTTGCGGCGCTGGCAATCAATCGGGCGACTTCGTGGGCGGAGTTCAGGGACGCGGTGGACCGCTGGCGCATGCCTGCCGTCGAGTTCGTGTACGCCGACATAGACGGACACATCGCTCGTATCGGCGCAGCAGCGGAGCCGGTCCGTCGCGGCTGGTCCGGCGGTCTGCCTGCCCCCGGTTGGACAGCTCTGAACGATTGGAGTGGTTGGGCCGATCGCGGGATGCCGGATCTCGATCCCGCGTCGGGAGTCGTCGTGTCGGCAAACGGCGACGGCGCGCGCGTGGGGCGCATCATCGACGGCCTCGACGGAGTGCTCAGCGTCGACGACTTGTCACGCATGCAGCAGGACGTGCTGTCGCTCGACGCCGAGGCGCTCGTTCCTCTTCTCGAGGATATCGACGTGACGGCGTTGACGAGCCGCGGACAGAGTGCGCGCCGGCGTCTCCTTGGCTGGGATCGACGAATGATCGCCGGTTCGGCGGATGCTCGACTCTTTGCGGTGTGGAGCGACCTGCTGCTGGAGCGTCTCGTCGCCCTTCGCGTTCCGCCTCCGCTCGTGTCGTCGTTTCTCGCGGGAGTCGATCGCGCCGTGCTCGTCAGTGCCCTCGTCAATCCAACGCGATCCTGGTTCGACGGAAATGTGCATCGCACGCGGAACGCTCTGCTCGGGTCCGTGCTTGGCGAAGCGGCGCGCCGGGACGACGTTCTCGCAGAGCCTCTCGGGCGCGTCCTCTTCGCGCACCCGCTGGCGATCACCGACACGATGCGCGCCCGGTACGACGTCGGGCCATTCGATCTCTCCGGGTGGAAGGGCACAGTGCGGTGGCTGTCCGGCACGTCGCCGGATCGTATGGTGGGTCCGTCGCTGCGTCTGGTCTTCGACGTCGGCAACTGGGATCGTTCCGTGGCGACCCAGGCGCCGGGTCAGTCGGGACATCCGGACAGCCCGCACTTCGCTGATCTGGCCGCGCTCTGGGCGCGCGGCGAATACTTCAGTCTGCCTTACAGTGCGGACGCGGTGAGGGCGGCGGCTGTCAACACACTCAGGATGGTGCCACCCGCGGCGGCTCGAGTCCCTGGTCGGTGACCTTGTGGCAGTGGTAGCAGCCGATGGCGAACCGCGTTCGGTTGTACTCGTAGGTGCGCGTGAAGTCGTAGGCGGGACGCCGGAGAAGACGCGCCATGCCTGGAAGCACGACCTCGCGCATGTACTTCGCGCGGGCATGATTCTCTGACTCCGCGAGATAGCCGTAGATCGCGTTCCGCATCTGCGCATCCACACTCACATCGTCTGCGCTCACGCCAATCGGCCGCACGTGAGGTTCCGGCAGGGCCGCGACTGATGGCATCTGCCACTGACGCGAGTCCGCGTCCGATCCGTGGCAGGTCGCGCAGGTCACGCGATCCGCGCCTCCCTTGAGCGGTCCAAGCGTGGTGCGTGCCCACGGCAGGACCTTCGCTTCCATGAATCGCATGATCGCGGCGCGGTCTCGCTTGACCCCGCCAGGATAAATGGCGTCGTTTGGCGGATAGGACACGGCGGCTGCTTCTCCGCGCATTCCGATGGCAACAGTGATGAGCAGGCTCGCTGCAAGCGCACCGGTCGCGGCAATCGCCCCCCGGCGGCGCCGCTCGGTCCGTCCAGGAGACCAGGCGAGCGCGGCCTGTACGGAGCTGCCATCCATGCGCCCGGCGCCTTCCGTGGCCAGGAGATCGAGCAGGGCGGCCAGTTGCGAGCCGCGCCGGACGTGACGCAGACGGAGCTCAGGCTGGCGGGGATTTCGTGACCGAACGACGAGCGTCGATCGGCCGATCAGGCGGCCGGCCGCGGTCCGGGTGTGCTGAACGTCGCGAATGTCGTCGAGCGCGATCTCGTCGATGGTCCGATCGCTCTGTACGACGAGGCGGAAATCGGTGAGCAGATACCGACCCCGCGATGGCCACCACGCCCGCTGGCTCCAAAGCAGGCGTTCCCAGGGAAGGGGAACCTGCATGGCGCTACTGATTACCGAAGTTCACCGTTGGGACGCGTTGCGCTTCAGGCGGCGCCTCGAAGAACGGGTACTCCTCGAACCCGAACACGGCCGCCGTGAGGTTGCCGGGAAACTGGCGGCGCGCGGTGTTGTACTCCTGCACTCGCTCGTTGTACCGCATTCGCTCGACTGCGATCCGGTTCTCAGTGCCGGACAACTCGTCCATGAGACGATTGAATTGCTCGTTGGCCTTGAGCTGAGGGTAGTTCTCGGCGATGGCGAGCAGCCGTCCGAGTGCTGATGTCTGCTGGTTGGCAGCCGCGATGGTATCGGCGGGTGTCTGAGCGGCAAGGAGCCGGGAACGCGCTTCGGCAATCTCGGAGAACACGCCTTCCTCGTGTGCGGCGTACCCTTTGACCGTCTCGACGAGGTTCGGAATGAGATCGTTGCGCCGCTGCAGCTGGTTCTCGACCTGCGCCCACTGCCCCCTGATGGCTTCCTCTTGACCGACGAACCGGTTATAGGAACAGCCCGCAAGCGGAAGCGCCGCAAGCAGCACCAGCATCAGTTGAGCCATCCGTCGTGTCATTCGCATGGCAGCTCCATCATCAGTCATTTCTGGTGCCTGAACTCGCGATTCCATTGTAGCCGCCTACCAACTGCCGCCGCCGCCACCGCCGCCGCTGCTCCCGCCACCGAAGCCGCCGAATCCTCCGCCGAACCCTCCACCGAATCCACCTCGTCTGGTAGGAAATCCGCCGAAGCCGCCTCCGCCGTACGGCCAGCCGGCGCCGCCGAACGGCCCGACGCCGCTCGTCCAGACGTTGCGCCCGCGCCGCCGTCTTCCTCCGCGGCCCTCGAGGCTGCCAAGCACAACGATGGCAACGAAGATCAGGACGATGACAATGAGCGGAATCTGTCGGTCCGTCGTCCGTTCTCTGGGGATCTCGACGCCGTCGAGCGTGACACCGCGGCCTTCGGCGATTCGACCGACGATCCGGGCCGTGCCGTTCAGCAGTCCCGGACCGTACCGTCCATTCCGGAATTCCGGAATCATGATCTCGCGGGTCGTTTCGCCGGCGAAGCCGTCGGTGATCCACTGCTCCAACCCGTAGCCGACTTCTATCCACACGCTCCTCTCGGCGAGAGCCAGCACGATGAGAAGTCCATTGTCCTGATTCGCGGTACCGATTCCGCGTCCCTGATTCTCGAACAACTCGACCGCGTATGCGCGCAGGTCGCCGTATGGTGCAAACGTGGGGACCGTCACGACGACGACGGCATCGCCGCTGGCGGCCTGCAGCGCTCGAATGAGTTCGTCGATCCGTCGTTCAGACTCGGCGTCGATCACATTGGCCAGGTCGGTCACCGGTTGGCTGATCCGGGGGAGCGGCGCCGCGCTTGTCTGGGCCCAGGCGCCGTGCGCGACGGCCAGGACAAGTGCCGCGGCAGCTGCCAAGCGGACTGCGGCCCGCAGTCGGATCACGCGGGGCTCCACTTGTCGACGTACCGCGTCAGGCGCTCGATTCCTTCGAGGTACGCTCCCCACGTCTTTCGTGCGTCATCCGACGACAGTCCCGGGCCACCAGCCAGCGTCACGACTCGAGCCAGCGAACCAGCCGTCAGTCCGAGGACACCCTCGACGTGTTGCGCAGCAGCGTCGGGACCGTCGGCGCCGGCGCCTTCAAGCCGTGCGATATTCGTGACCAGCGCGGCAAGCGCGGGCGCGGATTCGAGAATCAGTTCGGCCAGCGCGCTGCCGCGGCCCTCGGTCTCGAGGTAGTCCTCGCGCAAGTGGAGGAGATGGCTGCGCGCCTGCAGCTCGCACGCGGTGCGGAGTTGCTGCAGGTCGAGCTGACACCCGACGAATGGATCCACTCCGGAGATGACGACGTAGCTGGCAAGGATCGCGCTGAACTCGATGGGAAACGCGTCGAGGGATTGCGGGAGCTCCTGCGCGTCCAGCAGAAGCGGAGTTGCCAGACTGGCGGCATGCCACGCAGGGACACGCGTCGCGCACGAATGCAGGTCGTCGCCAGTCAGTCCCTCGACCACGGCCAGTGTCTGGATGTGCGCGTCGTGATTGCTGTGTAGCGGTGCGCCGTACGTGACAAGGGAGCGCAGTCGATGAGCGAAGATGCGGTGGAGATCGGCGTCGAGCTCGAAGAGGGCTTCACGTGCGGGCATCTTTCGATTGTACGGTGCAAGTGCAACGCCGACTAGAATTGGGGGCGCATGCGTTTGCGTACGCTGAACGTCGGTTGCTTCGGCGGCGGCACCGGACTGCCGAGTCTGCTCGGAGGACTGAAGCACAATCCGTGGGTCGACGCCGATGCTGTCGTGACGATGTTCGACAGCGGCGGCAGCTCCGGGGTCCTGCGCGACGAGCTTGGTGTCTTGCCGCCCGGCGACGTCCTTCGGTGCGCCCTCGCGCTGTCACGAAACGCACGGGAAGCCCGGCGCGTCCTTCTCGCGCGCTTGCCGACCATGGAGCACGCCCGGCTTGGCGGCCATACGGGCGGCAATCTGCTGCTCTCGATGATGCAGAGCTACAGCGGCGATTTCCTGGATGCGATCGACGGACTGCGGGCGCTGCTTGGCTGCCGTGGACGGGTATGGCCGGTCACGGTCGAGCAGGCGTCGGTGTGCGCGGAGTACGGCGACGGTTCCATGACGCGCGGCGAAGTGGAAGTCGATGCGGGCCAGTCGTCGGGCCGGTACGTGAGCCGGATCTGGCTCGAGCCGTCAGTGTCGATCCATCCGGCGGTTGCGGAGGCCATCTCGCGCTTCGATGCGATCACGATTGGGCCAGGCAGCTTCTACACGAGCCTGATGCCAATCTTCCTCGTGCAGGGAGTGACGGAGGCCCTCCGCAGCATGAAGGGGCCGATCATTCTCATCGCGAACCTGCTGACCGAAGGCCGGGGCATGGCCGGATTCACCGCTGCCGACGCAGTCGCCCGCATCGAAGACGCCATCCAGCGGGAGGTCGACGTCGTCGTGGCGAACATGAAGTTGCCGGGCTCGAAGGTGCTGGGCCGGTACGCATTGGAGCACAAGGAGCCCCTGGCGCTCGGCGACCTGCCCGCGCACTGCGAACTGGTTGGCGGTGAGTTCTGGACCGGAGAGATCGCGCGTCACGACCGGCTGCGGACCGCTTATGCCGTCTGGAGCGTCCTGTCGCGTCGCCTGATAGGCGACTAGTCGATTTCTGCCTGCACAGGCGGACTCAGCGCTTCTTCGCCGCTGACTTCCTCGGTGGCGCTTTCTTCCTCGCCGCCGGTCTCTTCTTCGCTGCAGCAGGCTTCGCAGTCTTTGCCTCAGCCTTCGGCGAAGGCAGTGGCTCTCCCGCTTTGAGCGCTGCAGCGCGCTCGATGATCCGGGCGAGCATCGCCCCGGTGTCGCCCCCCTTGGCCGGACGATTCGACACCCAGACCTCGGGATTGTCCGCAGCGAGGATGTCCTCGAAGTCGCCGTCGCTCTTGACGCTGCGCGGCGCGAACTCCGCAATGTCCACGTCGCCGGCCCAGTCGTCACGGTGCTTTATCAGGAGCCAGCCCTTGTCGCCGTAGCCGCGTGTCCTGACGAGCACCCAGGACCCCTTCAACTTGTAGCCATCGAGGGTGAACTTCAGGTCGCCCTTCTCGAGCGCTGCATCGACGTCGGGCTGTTCGGGTGTCCACGTTCCGCGATCCCAGAGCATCACGATGCCGGCGCCGTAGCCTTCGGGAATGACGCCTTCGAAGTCGCCGTACTCGACTGGATGATCCTCGACGTGCATCGCGAGGCGGCGTGTCTTCGGATCGAGCGACGGCCCCTTCGGTACCGCCCACGACAGGAGCACGCCGTCGTGCTCGAGCCTCAGGTCGTAGTGCAGATGACTGGCGAGATGCTTCTGGACGCAGAAGAACCGCGTCGCCTTGCCAGCCTTCGCCTTCGCCGGCGATCCGTCCGGCTCCGGCGATTTCGTGAAGTCGCGTTTACGACGGTACTCGTCAAGGGCCATAAGCAGATATTGAAGATTGAAGATTGAAGATTTAAGAATGAAGATTGGAGGCGCTGAGCAACGAAGAGTCGGGGCGGTGCCGATCCGAATGCCGCGTCGAGTGAGCCCTGCTCCTGTGCAGTCGCAGCGTGACCCCAATCTTCAACCTTAAATCTTCAATCTTCAATCAATTGATTCCGACGCACATCCTGCGAATCGGCTTCGCGAAAAGGATGAAGAGCAGTCCCGCCGCCATCACCACCGCGGCCACGGCCCCGAAGAGCTGGACGCCGTTTCGCATCGCCTCGTCGACAGTCTCCGCCGCCGGCATGTAGCGCGTGACGAGCCCTGCGACCAGATTGCCGATTGCGGCGCCCATGAACCACGTGCCCATCATCTGGCCGACGAGCCGATCGGGCGACAGCTTGGTGATCGAGCTGAGACCAACAGGGCTGAGCATCAGCTCGCCAACCGTGTGGAAGAAGTAGGTTGCGACGAGCCACTGCATGCCGACTTTTCCGTCCGCGAGAAACGTGGATGCCCACGCCATCACCAGGAAGCCCGCGCCGAGCAGCATGAGTCCGCCGCCGAACTTCACCGGGATCGAGGGGTTGCGCGAGCCGAGGCCGACCCAGACCATTCCCATGACCGGCGCGAGGAGGATGATGAAGATCGGGTTGATGGCCTGAAGCGTCCCGGCCGTCACCTCGGTCCCGAAGATCACGCGATTCGTCAGATCACGCGTGAACAGATTCATCGTCGATCCCGCCTGTTCGAATCCGGACCAGAACATCGCCGCGCCGAGGCACAGGAGGAAGCAGACCGTCAGCCGCTGCCGCTCCACGCTGTTCCGGCTCACGTAGAAGACGACGAACGCGAAATAGACGAGGAAGAGCAGCGTGACGATGTAGAAGACGCTCTCGGCGAAGCTCACGAGCGAGACAGGGGCGAGGCCGGCCGCATCGAGTGCGACCCAGGCCACGCCTGCGGCCGCGAACACGGCGAGACCGATCCAGAACTCACGCCGGGCCGCAGCCACTTGCGCTGGTTCCGCGGAGTCTCCCTTGAGCTCTCCGGCGCCCTGCAGATGCTTCTGTCCGAGCACGTACTGGACGAGCGCGAATGTCATCCCGACGCCTGCCGCGGCGAAGCCGTAGTGCCAGTTGACCCAGGTCACGCCGTCGCGTGGTTCGCCGAGCCACGAGCAGATGAGCGGACCGAAGAACCCCCCGACGTTGATGCCCATGTAGAAGATCGAGAACCCGGCGTCACGTCGGGCGCCCTTCTCGGAATAGAGATCGCCCACGATGGCGCTGATGTTGGGCTTGAGCAGGCCGGTCCCGAGAACGATCAGCAGCAGTCCGGCGTAGAAGGTCGCCACTCCGGGGACGGCGAGGCTGTAGTGTCCGAGCGCGATCAGGATGCCGCCGTACAGCACGGCCCGGCGTTGTCCAACCAGACGGTCCGCAATCCACCCGCCGGGCAGTGCCAGCGCATACACGCCGAACGTGTACAGACCGTAGATCGCGCCAGCCTGCTCGGTTGACATGCCGAGCCCGCCCCTGGCGGCGTCGGTCATGAAGAGGATGAGGAGCGCACGCATCCCGTAATAGCTGAAGCGCTCCCACATTTCGGTGAAGAAGAGGGTTGCGAGGCCGCGGGGATGCCCGAAGAACGTTCGGTCGCCCATCCGCCGCGAGTCTACCAGACCTATGACAGAATGCCTGTAAGGCCTTGTAATGCGAGCGCTTCTGGTATCGACGTACGAGCTCGGCCGCCAGCCCTTCGGCCTTGCCTCGCCGGCGGCGTGGCTGCGCCGCGAAGGGTTCGACGTCACGTGTGTCGACGTCTCGAGGCAGCCGCTGCCCGTCGACGTTGCACGTGACGCGGAACTGGTCGCCTTCTACCTGCCGATGCACACGGCCACGCGACTGGCCGCGCCGCTCATCCGGAAGGTCCGGCAGATCAACCCCCTCACGCGAATCTCCGCGTACGGCCTGTATGCGCCCCTCAACGACACATGGCTGCGCGAACTGGGCGTGAACGACGTGCTCGGAGGCGAATTCGAATCCGACCTTGCGTCGATTGCCCGCCAGATGGTCTCAGGCGACGGAGCGCCATCTGCCAGGGATGCAGTCGGTGCGACCGGATCGGCGTCGCTTCCACGCCTGCAGTTCCTGGTCCCTGATCGATCAGGTCTGCCGCCGCTGGCGCGCTAAGCCACGCTCGAGATGGGTGACGGCCGCCGGACGGTGGTCGGGTATACCGAGGCGAGCAGGGGATGCC
>JBFWPD010000110.1:0-9962 GCA_050250175.1 Vicinamibacterales bacterium | reverse complement strand
AGTTGCGCTCGAAGCGGGCGGAAGCAGGCTGGGACGGAACACTCGGCGCACTCATCGACGAGGCATTCCCTGCTGCACCGGCTGCCGAAGCGCCCGAGCACCTGAAGAACCTTCAGGACCCGAAGGACCCCGAGTACCCAGAGGACCTTGAAGCCCCCGAGGCCCCCGAAGTGCTGAGCGATCAGTTCAAGTCCATCGAACGCCTCGCCGACGCCGTGATGAACGAGGGCAACGTCCTCTACCCCTATCGCGCGTCGGCGGCCAAGAACCGCATCCGCTGGCAGTTCGGCGTCGTGACGCCGCCCGCGTATGCGCAGCACGATCCATCGGAGAGGTCTGCTCTGCAGACCGATTGCCTGCTGGAGCACGGCGAGGCCGCAAGGCTCGACGTTCGTGTGCGATTCCTGCGCGTGCAGTCGCGTCAGGTCGAGTCGTCCACCGGCACGGACAGCCTGACGTTCGCTCCGGTCGAGTCCCTGCAGGTGGATGAGCGGATGCTCGTGTCCTGGGACGAGGGTATTCCCTGGTCGTCCGACTTTGGCGTGTCCCTCGACGCGATCCTCCGCGCGGCACCGGACGGCTTGTCGTTTGCCTTCGAGGTCGCACCTCAGCACGAGGAAGAGCTCGTGACGGATTCGGGCGGAGAGATCTGCGCGCGAGTGATCCACGACGCCGCTCGTCTCACGGGGACGCTGCGCCTGAGTGCTGTCGTATCGTCCGGCCTGATCACGCTTCGAGCCCGCCTGGAGAACCTCAGCGAATGGCCTGACGATCAGGCGATCGACCGCACTCATGCATTGCGGCGTTCCTTCGTCGCGGCGCATCTCCTGATGGCGGCCCACGGCACGTCGTTCGTGTCGACGATCGATCCTCCTCCGGACGCGGCTCCACTGGTGTCTGCCTGCCGGCAGGAGGGGCTCTGGCCATCCCTCGCCGGAGACGCCGGGCGCCGGGACCTCCTGCTGTGCGCGCCGATCATCCTCGCCGACCATCCCGCGATTGCCCTGGAGAGCCCTGGCGATCTCTGCGACGGCGCGGAGATCGACGAGATCCTCACGCTCAGGATCATGACGATGACCGACGAGGAGAAGCGGGAAGCCCGAGCGACCGACAGGCTCGCACGAGAAATCGTGGAGCGCTCGGACAGTCTGCCGGCCGAGGCGTTGGCGCGCCTGCATGGCACGATTCGTCACCCGGACGATCCACCTTCATTTGAAACCCTCCTGAATCCCCCGGACGAAGCCTCCCCGGAGACGGCGCACGTCGTGATCAAGGGCGCGCCGGTTGCCCGTGGGTCGCACGTCACGCTGCGGCCCGCCAGGCGCGCGGACCCGATGGACATGTTTCTCGCGGGCCGGGCCGCAACCGTCACCGGCGTCTATCGCGACGTCGAGAACCGTACGTATGTGGCGGTGACGATCGACGACGACCCTGCGGCCGATCTGCACGGGACGATGGGCCGCTACTACTACTTCTACCCGGACGAGCTCGAGGTGCGCGAGGACACACAGGGCGCGGATTCAGCAGTCGCCCAGACGGAGGTGCAATCGTGAACGGCAGCAGATGGATTGGCATCGGAGCGGTGGCGCTCCTCGCGAGCGTCCTCGCGCTCAACTGGCCCGAGTTCGTCCGCTACCGGCGCATCAGGGCAATGTGATGCTGGACAGCAGCACGCGCGTGCTCGTCGCGGGTGTGGGCAACGTGTTTCTGGGTGACGATGGCTTCGGCGTTGAAGTCGCGCGAAGGCTCGACGCGCGTCGACTGCCCGACGGCGTCCGCGCGGCCGACTTCGGCCTCCGCAGCCTGCACCTCGCGTACGAGATGCTCGACCATCCGGAGGCGCTCACCGTGATCGTCGATGCCATGTCCCGCGGCGCCGCCCCCGGCACACTCTTCCTCGTGGAACCCGAAGGAGTGACTGCCCCGGCGACGCCGGGCGATGCTCACAGCGTCACTCCGGACGGCGTGCTCGCCATGGTTCATGCGCTCGGCGGCGCCAGCCCCCGCGTCGTCATCCTCGGCTGCGAGCCTGCCAGCTGCGACGAGCGGATGGGGCTCAGTCCAGCTGTCGAGGCCGCAATCGATGGCGCGGTGGACATGATCCTCTCGCTCGTTGCGACCCTCGATCAGGAGAAGGCCCGCCCGTGTGCCTAGCCATCCCCGGCCGGATCGTCGAGCTCGCTGACGAGCACCTCGCGGTCGTCGAGGTCTCGTCGGTACGACGCAAGGTGAACGTGGATCTTCTGCAGGACGAGCCGCTTGCGCTGGGTGACTGGGTCCTGATCCATGTGGGATTCGCGATGCAGCGGATCAGCGAAGGCGATGCCCAGGAGCAGCTGCGCCTGCTGGCGATGCTTGGAGAAGACGAACAGGCGATGCAGGAGCTTTCCGGCTACGGCCGGCCGCCGGGAGGCGGCACATGAAGTACGTGGACGAGTTCCGCAATCCGGCGCTCGTGCGACAGGCCGCGGCCGAGGTCCGGCGTCTTGCGAGTCCGGATCGCCACTATCGAATCATGGAGGTGTGCGGCGGACACACGCACGCAATCTATCGATTCGGCCTCGAAGACCTGCTGCCGGCCAACATCGAGCTGATTCATGGTCCGGGATGTCCGGTCTGCGTGCTGCCGATGGGACGAGTGGACGATGGCCTGACGCTCGCCGACGATCCGCGCACGATTCTGACGACCTTTGGCGACGTCATGCGCGTGCCGGGCCGGAGCGGCACTCCGCTGGAGCGAAAGGCCCGTGGCGCCGACATCCGGATGGTCTACTCGCCTCTCGACGCGCTCCGGCTGGCGCGGCAGCATCCCGACCGCGAGGTCGTGTTCTTCGCCATCGGGTTCGAAACGACCGCACCTTCCACCGCGGTCACGCTGCAGCAGGCACGGCGCCTCGGCGTCACGAATTTCAGCGTCTTCTCGAATCACGTCACGATCGTCCCGGCAATTCGGGCGATCCTCGACTCGCCGGGGATGCGTCTCGATGCCTTCATCGGTCCGGGACATGTGTCCACCGTCATCGGATGCAGGCCGTACGGCTTCATCGCAAGCGAGTACGGCAAGCCGATCGTGGTCTCGGGATTCGAGCCGCTCGACGTACTGCAGTCGATCGTCATGCTTCTCCGTCAGCTTCGTGACGGACGCATCGAGGTCGAGAACCAGTACGCCCGCGTCGTTCCCTGGGAGGGCAACGCTCCGGCTCTCCGTGCGATGGCCGACGTCTTCGAGCTGCGCCCATTCTTCGAATGGCGGGGTCTCGGGTTCATTTCGCAATCAGCCCTCAGACTCAGGGACGAGTACGCCCCCTGGGACGCGGAGCGCAAGTTTCAGGTCGCTGGAGTCCGGGTCACCGATCCCAGGGCCGCTCAGTGCGGCGAAGTGCTGAAGGGCGTTCTGAAGCCGCATCAGTGCAAGCTGTTCGGCACCGAGTGCACGCCTGAGCGCCCCGCAGGCGCACTGATGGTCTCGTCGGAGGGTGCGTGCGCGGCCTACTTCAGCTACGCGCATCGCCGCCGCGAGCTCCCTGTGGAGGCAACGCCGTGACGACAACGGTCGAGGGAGCGATTGCGGAACCGGTCGTGCGCTTTCGCGACGCACGGATCGAGATGGCGCATGGCGCGGGAGGCACGGCGAGCAGGCGCCTCGTCGAAGGACTCATCGGCCCCCTGCTGCTGGGACCACAGACGTTCAACGACGCCGCCGTCGTGCAAGTCGAGGCGACCAGGATGGCCATCACGACGGACAGCTTCGTGGTTCGTCCCCTGACGTTTCCCGGAGGCTCGATCGGGACGCTGGCGGTGTACGGCACGGTCAACGACCTCGCAGTCTCCGGGGCATTGCCTGTGGCGCTGGTCGTGAGCCTGGTGATCGAGGCTGGGCTCGAACGAAGCGTCCTCGAAGACGAGCTCCGTGCCATGGCCGCGTCAGCGCGGCTCGTGGGCGTCCCGCTCGTTGGAGGCGACACGAAGGTCGTCGAGCACGGCAAGGCCGACGGCCTGTACGTCACGACCACAGGCATCGGACGTCTCGACAACCGGCTGATGTGTGACGCTTCGCGTGTTCGTCCAGGTGATCGGGTCCTCCTGACAGGCTGTCTCGGGGATCACGGCATCACGGTGCTTCTGGCGCGCGGAGACCTCGACCTCGAAGCAGAGGTGTTGTCCGACAGCCGCTCCGTGCTTCCGTTCACCGATGCCCTCGCGCGTACGGCAGGGCACGGCGTCCGCTGGATGCGCGACCCGACACGAGGTGGCGCTGCGAGCGCATTGAACGAGCTGGCGCGAGACACCGGTTTCTGCATCCAGCTGCAGGAGGGCGCCATCCCCGTCCGCAACGAAGTCCGCGGAGCGTGCGAGCTGCTGGGTCTCGACCCGCTGCACATCGCCAACGAAGGACAGGTCATCGCGATCGTCGCCCCGGACACTGCCCGCGCGGCACTCGAAGCGCTCCGCGGCGTGCCCGGCGGTGAGCATGCCTCGATCATCGGCGACGTGCAGGAGGCGCCTGCCCGCACGGTGCTCGCGACGTCACCCTACGGCGGCACGCGTGTGGTGGACATGTTGACGGGCGACCCTCTGCCACGCATCTGCTGAGCGCCCTCGAACGGCCCCGACGTTGCAGGCTGCACGGGCGCGGCACCTTCTGACACAGGAGCTCACCCATGAACACATCGCAGAAAAGAGGCGCCATGCTCGCGCTCGCCGCGGCCGGCGCGCTCGGCATCGGCAAGGCGCTCGAAGGCCGGCGAGCGATGGATTTCGACGGCAAGATCGTGCTGATCTTCGGAGGGTCGCGTGGCCTGGGCCTCGTGATCGCGCGCGAGCTTGCGGCGCGCGGCGCCCGTCTCGCGATCGCCGCGCGCGATTCTCAAGAGCTCGAGCGGGCCGGCAAGGAGCTCGCAGGCCTCACGCAGGTAATGGTCGTCACGTGCGACGTGCGCGACCAGCGTCAGGTCGAGGAGGCGGTCCGGGACACAGTCGATCGCTTCGGAGGTCTGGACGTCCTCATCAACGACGCGGGGATCATCCAGGTCGGACCGTTCGAGCACATGACCCCGGACGACTTCAGAGATGCGATGGCGACGCACTTCTGGGGACCGTTGTATGCCGTGTACGCAGCGCTCCCGCACCTTCGACAGAGCGACGTGCGACGCATCGTGAATATCTCGTCGATTGGCGGACGAATCGCGGTGCCTCACCTGCTGCCCTACGTGGCGAGCAAGTTTGCGCTGGTCGGTTTTTCCGAAGGGCTGAACGCTGAACTCGCCCGCGAGGGCATCGTCGTGACCACCGTCACTCCGGGCCTGATGCGGACAGGCTCGACCTACAACGCACACTTCAAGGGTCGCCATCAGCTCGAATTCGCATGGTTTCACATCGCCAATGGCGTGCCCGGGCTCTCCATCGACGCGCAGCGCGCGGCGCTTCAGATCATCGAGGCGTGCCGGCGCGGGCAGGCCGAGCTCATCATCACGCCGTCCGCCCGGGTCGCGGTGCTGCTTCAGGCACTCGTGCCCGAAACCCTCGCGTGGACCATGCGGATTGCGAATCGACTGCTGCCGGCGCCGACCGACGGACAGGGAACGACGGCACGACTCGGATGGAACAGCACCTCCCGATTCGTGCCGTCAGCGATGACAACGCTCGCCGATCGAGCTACGGCTCAAAACAACGAGGTCTGAGGCTTGAGGACCACCTTGATGCACGCGTCCTGCTTCTCGCGGAATGTCTTGTACATCTCCGGCGCTTCTTCCAGCGTCGCGCGGTGCGTAACCACGAACGAGGGATCGATCTCTCCGTCCTCGATACGCTTCAACAGGCCCGGCAGGTAGCGGTGCACGTGTGTCTGTCCCATCTTGAGCGTCAGACCCTTGGCGAACGCCGAGCCGAGCGGGAACTTGTCGAGCCATCCGCCATAGACACCGGGAATCGACACCGTGCCGCCCTTGCGGCATGCATGAATGGCCTGCCGCAGCGCATGGCTGCGGTCGGTCGCGAGGTAGAGCGACGTTTTCGCCCGGTCGTACCAGGCATCGAGAGTCGTCCCATGCGCTTCGAGCCCGACCGCGTCGATGCACGCGTCCGGCCCCTGTCCTCCGGTCATCGCCCTCAGTTCCTCGAGCACATCCTCGACACTTTCGTAGTTGAGAGGCTCGGCGTGGCTCCCGGCCGCCATCGTGAGCCGCTCGACAACGCGGTCGATGGCGATGACGCGCTCGGCGCCGAGTAGAAACGCGCTCCTGATGGCAAACTGTCCCACCGGGCCGCATCCCCAGACCGCGACTGTGTCGCCCGGCTGGATGTTGCAGTTTTCCGCCGCCATCCATCCGGTCGGCAGGATGTCCGAGAGAAACAGCACCTGCTCGTCGGAGAGCGACCCCGGCACCTTGACAGGTCCGACGTCGGCAAACGGCACACGCACGTACTCCGCCTGACCGCCGGCATAGCCTCCGTACATGTGCGAGTAGCCGAACAGACCCGATCCCGAGTAGCCGCTGATCTTCTCGGCGAGCCATGCGTTCGGATTCGAGTTGTCGCAAAGCGACCAGAGCTGCTGCCTGCAGAAGAAGCAGCCTCCGCACGCAATCGTAAACGGCACCACGACGCGATCGCCTGGCTTGAGGCGCGCGTTGTCGCGACCGACCTCCACGACTTCGCCCATGAACTCGTGGCCAAGCACATCGCCCCGGCGCATCGTGGGGATGTAGCCGCCATAGATGTGGAGGTCCGAGCCGCAAATCGCCGTTGACGTGACGCGGACGATCGCATCGCGGGGATTCTGAATCGCCGGATCCGGAACGGTCTCGACGCGAACGTCCTCGGTCCCGTGGAAGCAGACTGCCTTCACTGCCAGACTCCCGCCGCGCTCTTCCCGGGCGTCGCGAGCTCACCCGCCTCGAGGATCTGCTTCAGGCGCCGCAGGTCCTCGCGAATCATCTGCGACGGCTCGTGTCCAAACATCCAGGCCACGACGCTTCCCGCACGGCCCGCAGGAGGTTCGTACTGCAGGTTGACCGTGATCTGGGTGCTTCCGCCGGCGCGCACCGGACGGAAGGTCACGGAGCCGGCGGTCACGACGTCCGAGCCCGGCAGCGATCGCCACGCGATCACATTGTTCTCGACGTCGTTGACGAGCTCGGCCTCCCACTCGACCTTGGATCCTGCAGGGCCCGTGGCGGTCCAGCGGGAACGGCCGTCGCCGAGATCCACGACCTTGTCGAGGTGATGCATGAATCTGGGCAGGTTGTCGAAGCGACGCCAGAACCGGTACAGCTCGTCGGCTGTACGCTCAATCCGTACTGATTCCCGCACGTTGACACCGCGTTTACCGGCGAGTGCGGTGCGCGTATCGTCGCTCACCGTCGTGACGCCGAGACCCTGGTAGACGTAGCAGTGGCCTGTGAGGCCCCGGT
The DNA here is from genome assembly GCA_050250175.1 of Vicinamibacterales bacterium. Taxonomy (GTDB): domain Bacteria; phylum Acidobacteriota; class Vicinamibacteria; order Vicinamibacterales; family CAVVIG01; genus JBFWPD01. The sequence continues at coordinate 2,550 of JBFWPD010000110.1, read as the reverse complement.
GCAGTAGAGGCGCGCCGGCGGCAGCGGCCCAGGCGGTATTCTGCGTGCGGCGGCTCAGCGCGTACGCGAGCAGTATTCCTCCGGCGGCAAGCGAGCCCCACCGTTCGGCGCTGCCGACGTTGGTCCAGCCGTGCTGCTCAGAGTGGTCGCTCATCATCGACAGGTTCTCCATGGCTATCCTCCTCGGGCTGACACGCGCGTGCGGTCCCGTGAAATGTTCCTATCGTGAGGCTGCAGAAAATGAGCCAAGATGAAACCCATGCGCGGTTCGCTGTGCGACCAGGTGTTTCTACTGTCTCCCGCGTACTGCGGCGGCCGCCGCGCGCAGATCCTCCGGCGTCCCGGCTCAGGCTCATCGCTGGCGATTCGTCTTCGCGAGGGCACGTTGACGCTGGGTGAAGCGTTCGCGTTCATGAGCGGCCTGTACTTCCGCGGCAAGCTCGCGTACGCGCGCACGTTCGGACGAGCTCCGGCCGGGACGGCAGGATCGACGCTGATCATCACGCCGACACGAGGCCTGCAGCTGCCGGAGCAGATCGTCACTGAAGCCGCCGTCAACGAGTTCGCGACAGTGGACGTAAGCGCGAGCGACGATCGCTACACGCGACCGCTCGAGCGCGACGCCTCCGCCCTCGCCGCCGCGCTCGACGCCGATGCCCGCGTGGTCCTGCTGGGCAGCATCGCGACCGGCAAGTACGTGGACCTGCTCGCGTCGATCCTCGGCCCCCGGCTGCACTATCCGTCGGCGTTCGTCGGCCGTGGCGACATGAGCCGCGGCGGCCTGCTGCTCCGTTCGGCGGCAGCATCCACGGAGCTCGAGTACGACGTCCTGTCGCCAGGCATCCGCCCGCGCGGGCCACGTCCTCCCAGGCTGGATCCACGCCTGCGGGTGCCGCCCTCCGTGATTCGCCGGATGAATCGTGAACCGACACGCCCGTAGATTGCTCAACTGGCTCGAGTGACGCTGACCGGCTCACGCGTTTTGACATGACGGCTCGCGCGTGACATCCTCAAGCGTTGCCCTCGGACTTGGTTGCTGTTTCTACTGACGAGGTTGATATGCCCCCGGTGACCTCCAGGAAGATCCTTGTAGTCGATGACTGCCAGGACAGCGCCGAGATGATCGGCATGCTGCTCGAGTCGGCCGGCCATACCGTCTCGAGCGCGCAGAACGGCCCTACGGCACTGCTGCTGTTCGAACGCGACCACCCCGACATCGTCCTTCTCGACATCAGCCTGCCCGGCATGACGGGCCAGGAAGTCTGCGCGAAGATCCGCGCCGCCGAGGCGCCGCCGCCCAAGGCCATCGTGGCCATGACCGGATGGCATCGCGACGAGATCCAGAAGTCGAGCGCAGGCGATCCGGGATTCACTCACCACCTGCTGAAGCCCATCGACCCCGGACGGCTGGTCGAGCTGATCGAGAACATCGGCCGGTAGCGGCCACACCGCTGCGGCCTGAGAGCCAGCGGAGCCGCGCGATGTCGATGCGGTCTGACGAAGAGAATCCGCGCGTCCGGCAGCTCCTTGCACGCCTCATCACCGGACAGGAAGACGAGCGCCAACGCATCGCTCGCGACCTGCACGATCACCTCGGTCAACAGATCACTGCGCTGCGTCTCCGGACGCACGTCATCCTTCAAAAGCTTCCAGCCGACCACGCGCTTCGCGAAGAGCTCACGGAGCTCGAAGCGCTCCAGGCCCGAGATCGATCGCGACGTGAATCGTCTCGCGTGGGAGCTGCGTTCTCCTGCGCTGGACGATCTGGGACTCGCCGGTGCGCTCGAACATTTCGTCCGTCGATGGAGCAGCCGCCACGGCATTGCCGCGGAGTTCAGGACCGACGACCACTCGGAGCGGCTCGATCGACAGGCCGAGACCTGCCTGTTCCGCATCGCGCAGGAATCCCTGCACAACGTCCTCAAGCACTCCAGAGCCACGCGAGTCGCGATTACGCTTGGCGGTGATCATTCGGAAGTAGTGCTCACCGTCCAGGACAACGGCGTCGGGTTCACTCATGACGGAGAACAGCCCCAGGCGCAGCACGACGGCATGGGACTCGTCAGCATGAAGGAACGGGCGACTCTTGCGCGCGGCGTTCTCGAGATCGACGCAACGCCGGGACGCGGCGCGACCATCCTCGCCAGGATTCCGAGACGTCCAGAGGGAGACGCAGGCTCCTAAGGCGAGTGAGTCTGCGGCGCAAGCCTGCCGATGCGGCGGCGCTGTCCGGGCACCTTCCCGCCGGGCGTCTTGCCCTGCGCCGTCGCGTGCTCGATCTCGGCGTTCATCTCGGCGCCAACGAGCAGCGCCATCCCGGACAGATAGAGCCACAGCAGCAGCACGATGACGCCGCCGATCGCGCCGTAAGTCGCGTTGTAATCGGTGAAGTTGACGATGTAGAAGTGGAAACCGAGAGAAACGATCAGCCAGAGCGCCGTGGCGAGGACAGCTCCGGGCGTGACCCACTCCCACCGCTGCTCGGCATCCGGCCCGAAGTAGTAGACGATGTCGATGGCCAGCACCACGAGCACGAAGGCCATCGGCCAC